>CANQER010000076.1 GCA_947595415.1 uncultured Bacilli bacterium | reverse complement strand
CAGTAACAAAAGCAGATACAACTAAAGTATGGTATAATTATGACAAACAAGAATGGGCTAACGCAGTGTTATTAACAGATGGAACAGATGAAAATGATTATAATGATTATACAAAACAAATTCCAGAAGAAAATATAAAAGCCTATTTTGTCTGGATCCCAAGATATAAATATCAGATATTTAATGATGAATTATATACAGAAAGACAGGAAGCTTTGGAAAAAAGAGAAAAAGAAATTGTAATTCAATTTCAGGAAAAAAATGAAACTGAATCTGGTAATGAGACAGGAGAATGGTTAACGCATCCAGCATTTACAACATTAGATGTAAGTGGAATCTGGGTAGGAAAATTTGAAGTAGGATATAATCAAAGTGATAATCCAAATGGTGAAATAATAGTAGATAATAGTTGGACAACAAATAAAGCACAAGTTACAACAGAATACAGTGATGAATTACCAAAAAAAATAATAGTAAAACCAAATGTATATTCATGGAGAAGTCAAAAAGTAAATACATTTTTTCAAACATTATATAATTTTGATACAAGTTTAAATAGTCATATGATGAAAAATACAGAATGGGGAGCAGTGGTATATTTATCATATTCGAAATATGGAAAGTATGAAAATGATAAATATACAGGAGCAAATAAAGAAGTATATAAAAATGATTCAAGTGATGGTTGTACAGGAAAAAGTAGTGGAAGGCCAGGCAAGGATTCTTATGATTATATAGCAAATGGGACATATAGCTGGAATGATATAACTCAAGTTGACACTATACAAGGATTACCTGGAGCAGGAGCAAGTACAACAGGAAATATAACAGGAGTCTATGATATGTCAGGAGGAGCAGTGGAATATGTGGCAGGATATGTCCAAAATGGAAGTAGAGAATATAGTGGGTTTACAAAAGAACCAACAGAACAATATTCAGACATAGAAAATGTAGAAAATTATTTTGATATTTATAATGAAAATATCACATATACTAATTATAGTAATAGAAAATTAGGAGATGCCACAGGAGAGATGGGGCCATTTAATAGTGGTGGACATAGTAGTTGGTATGGTGATGGCGCTAGCTTCGTCTACTCTAGTAACCCGTGGTTCTGTCGTGGTGACAGCTACATGAATGGTACTAGTACTGGAGTATTCTCCTTCAGTAGCTTCAATGGTTATTCTAACGTCCACTACTCCACTCGTCTAGTCCTTTCTCCTTCAAAATAAACCATTAAAAATCTACACAAATATGATGTGTAGATTTTTTATACATTTCTATAATATCTTATCAATTAAACCATAATCTAAAGCCTCTTCAGCAGACAAAAAGTAATCTCTTTCTGTATCCTTTGCTATATCATCAATATCCTTAGACGTATTACAGGCTAATATATAATTAATTTTTTCCTTCAATTTTAATATCCTTTCAGCCGCAATCTTAATTTCTGTCGCTTGTCCTTGAGCCCCACCTAAAGGTTGATGAATCATAACCTCACTATTAGGTAAGGAATATCTTTTACCCTTTTTCCCACTTGAAAGTAAGAAAGCCCCCATACTAGCTGCTAGACCAAGACAAATAGTCGAAACATCACTTTTAACAAAATTCATAGTATCATATATCGCCATACCAGCTGTAACACTCCCCCCAGGAGAATTAATATACAAACTAATATCATTATGATTAAGAGAATCTAAATATAAAAGTTGAGCCACAATAGTATTAGAATTACTATCATTAATCTCCCCACTTATAATAATAATACGATCCTTTAAAAGCCTAGAATAAATATCATAAACACGTTCTGAATTATTACTCTTTTCAATAACTGTAGGTATTAAACTCATCTAATCATCCTTCCTATTTTTATAATAGATGATAATATAGTTTTTATTCATATAAAAGTGTGACAAAATTTTCTTTTTTTGATATAATAGATATATTAAGAATAGAAAGGTAGAAAAATGATGGATAAAATTATTAAAGTAAACTTTCGTGATTTAGTTACAAAAGAATTTATAGAAGGTACAACCCTATATGAAATAAGTCATAGTTTTAAGGAATATTTTAATTATCCAATATTGCTCGCTAAAGTAGATAACGACCTAACAGATTTATCTGATGAAATCGATAAAGATTGTAACGTTGACTTTTTCGATCGTAGTAATCAAGCTGGTAATAGTGTCTATGGTAGAAGTCTTCAATTCATCTTAATTTTAGCTGTAAAAAGAGTCCTTGGAGCTAATACAGAAGTATTAATCGAATATTCCATTGATAAAGGATTTTATTGTAGTATAGAAGGAATGAGTATCGATAAACCAATCGTAAAAAAAATAGAAGATGCAATGAAAGCAATAGTAAAAGAAAACCTTATCTTTACTAAAGTAAGTGTTGCTAGAACTGATGCAATTAAATATTTTCGTAAGAAAAATCGTTACGATAAAGTAAAAGTACTAAAGTATATAAGTAATAGTTTTGTAAATTTATATAGATTAGATGATATGTATGATTACTTTTATGGAGAATTAGCTTATAGTACCTGTGATATCGATGATTTTAAACTATTTTATATCAAAGACAATGGATTTGTAGTAAGTTATCCAGATATTTATAACCCAGAATGTACTTTAAACTATAAACATCATAGAATGATTTTTGATTCATTTATAAAATACAATAATTGGGGTAGAATATTAGGGATATCAAATGCAGCTGATTTAAACGAAGTAGTATCAACTGGTAATTATGGACAATTAGTTCATTTAGCAGAAGCTTACTACAACAATCAAATAAACCATGTAGCTGATGAAATATATAATTCTAAAAATAAAATAAAAATCGTCTTAATTGCAGGACCATCTTCTAGTGGAAAGACAACAACTTCTAAAAAATTAGCAATCGCTCTTCGTAGTAGAGGTTTAAGACCTCATGCTATATCAATAGATGATTACTTTTATAATCGTGATGATACACCTAAAAATGAAAAAGGTGAATATGATTATGAGTCTTTAAAAGCTGTTGATTTAAACCTATTTAATATGCATTTAACCACCCTTTTAGATGGAGGTAAGGTTCATCTACCTGAGTATAATTTTGTACTTGGAAAAAGGGAATTTAAAGGTAAATATTTAAAATTAGCTGATAATGATATTATTATAATTGAAGGTTTACATGGTATGAATGAAGAACTTACAACTTCAATTGATAGATCTTGTAAGTATAAAATTTATATAGGACCTTTAACTCAACTAAATATCGATAATCATAATCGTATTCATACAAGTGATACTAGAAAATTACGTAGGATTGTACGTGATAATAAGTTTAGAGGTTATTCAGCAAGTCAAACTTTGGCTATGTGGAAAAGTATTAGAGAAGGGGAAGAGGAATATATTTTCCCTTACCAAGATGATGCTAATGCTGTTATAAATTCAGCTTTACTTTATGAACTTGGGGTATTAAAAGTTTATGCTGAACCTTTGTTGTTTGCTGTTGATGAAAATGATCCAGCTTATCCAGAAGCAATTAGACTTATTAATTTTTTAAGGAATTTCTTACCTATTCCAAGTGATGATATACCCCATGATTCAATTTTAAGAGAATTTATTGGAGGAAGTTGTTTTTAATAGAAAGAGGGAATAAATATGATTAAAGTAGCAATTAATGGTTTTGGAAGAATTGGAAGATTAGTTTTTAGGATAATGGAAGAAGATCCTAGTTTTGAGGTAGTAGCTATCAATGATTTAACTGATGCAGAACAGTTAGCTTATTTACTTAAATATGATACTAATCATCGTAATTATAGGGTAGATGAAATTAGTTTTGAAAACAATTACCTTATTGTAGGAGGAAGAAGAATTAGAGTTTATTCTGAGTTAGATCCTAATAATTTACCTTGGAAAGATTTAGGGATTGATGAGGTATTTGAATGTACTGGTAAATTTGTTGATTATGAAAAGGCAATGGCTCATATCAATGCTGGTGCTAAAAGGGTGATTATTTCTGCTCCTGGTAAGGGTGAGATGAAAACTATAGTTTATAATGTTAATGAAAATATATTGGATGGTAGTGAAAAGATTATTAGTGCAGCTAGTTGTACAACTAACTGTTTAGCACCTGTTGTTGATGTATTAGATAAGTTTTTTAAGATTGAAAAGGGTTATATGACTACTGTTCATGCGTATACTAACGATCAAGTTATTTTGGATGTTGCTCATAAAAAGGGGATTAAGGCTCGTCGTGGTCGTGCTGGGGCATGTAATATTGTTCCATCTTCAACTGGAGCTGCTAAGGCTGTAGGGTTAGTTTTACCTCATTTGAAGGGGCGTTTAGATGGTAGTGCTCTTAGGGTACCTACTTCTACTGGTTCTGTTGTTGATCTTACGTTGGAATTTTCTAGAAATGTTACTGTTGATGAGGTTAATAACGCTTTAAAGAGTTCTGTTAATGAAACTTTGGGTTATACTGAAGATCCTATTGTTTCAAGTGATATTATTGGTTCGTCACTTGGGGCTTTGGTTGATGGACTTTTGACTTCTATTTTAGAGGTTGATGGGAAACAGTTAGTAAAAGTTGTTGCTTGGTATGATAATGAAATGGGTTATAGTTATCAAATGGTGAGAACTGCTAAGTATTTAGGTAATTTAAAATAACTATGTTTAGCATAGTTTTTTAAATTATGTTTTATATTTGTTGCATAAATAGTAATTTAATGGTATATTAATATTGTAATAAATAGTAGATAAAGGAGAATGAATATGTTAGCAAATAGCAAATGGGGGGGGTATTTAGAAGCTTTAATTAACGATGTAGTAGAGGATATTTCATAGAGT
>CANQER010000075.1 GCA_947595415.1 uncultured Bacilli bacterium | reverse complement strand
TACTATTAGATATAATACTATTATATTCTTCCATTAAATTAAATTTTCTCAAATTGCATCATTCTCCTTTCATTTGCACCATTATACCATAAAATGGTGCAATTAACAATATATTTGATGCAAATAAATTTATATTATTAGTTATGTGTAAATATTACAATTTTTAAACAATATATTACTCAGTAAGTTTTCTCCTTTCATCAGAAAATACTATAGTTTCATACATAAACATTCACCAGTCAATTTTTTATAAAAATTATTATTTTAATTTACTTAATTTATTTATAATGATATGATTTTATAAGAGGAAGGAAAACATATATGGAATATAGAGATTTATACAATTCTGATAAAATTTTAACAGGAAAAAAAATATTAAAAGGTGAACCAATTCCTGAAAATAATTACATTTTGATGGTAGTTATTTTTATTGAAAATGATAATCATGAGTTTTTGATTCAAAAAAGGTCTATTAAAAAAGGTGGAAAATGGGCTACAACAGGTGGACACCCTAAAAGTGGTGAAACCAGTTTACAAGGTATAATAACAGAAGTTAAAGAAGAATTAGGAGTAGAAATTAAAAATCCAATTTTATTTAAACAAGCTAGTGGAAAAGATACTTTCTGTGATCTATACTACTTAAAACAAAATATTGATATAAAAAAAATAACCATTCAAAAAGAAGAAGTCGCAGATGTAAAGTGGGCTAGTATTGAAAAGATAAATAAATTAATGGAAGATGGTGTATTCAATAAAGGTCACTACATGATGTTTAAAGATTGTTTAGAATTTTTAAACAAAATTTAATAATTTTAGGGTATCACTTTTAGGTATTCTTCCCATGGTGTCCTAACCATACGTGGGCCATTTTCATCTTCATAACCCTTAGCCTGAGGAATAACATACCCCACACAATCAACTAACCTTACATTAGCGTAAAAATCATCGATCTTTATTTTCGCAGCATTACTAGGTACAAATTTGGGTTCAGTTGTCATAATTGTTTTACCTTGAGCACTTTGTGGTATTTCATCAAGTGCTCTTTTTCGTTCATATTCATCTTCAATATTAGGGACAACCAAATTTTCAATCACCTTTTTAATAAATGTTGATTTTCCTGTTCTAACTGCCCCCACAATTCCTAAATAAATATCACCTTTAGTTCGCTCTGTGATACTTTTAATTATATCTGTTTTTTCCATATAATCCCTACTTTCCATAATCACTAAACTATATGTTTAATGGTAGTGATATATGCTTAATTTATTAAAAATATTTATATAAACTTATCTATATCTTTAGGTACTTTATCATTCACAACAGCATTTATTATTTTATCTTCCTTATCTTTAGAAATTTGTTTACCTGTCATTTTACTAAGTTCTTGAATAACTTCCCTTAAAGTTCCCTCATTTTTAAGATCATTGTCTTGTAGTTTTTTAGCTAACTTTAAAATAGTATCTTTATCTACACTTGTTTTTTTCTCAACCTTATTAAAAAAACTGTCACTAAAATTCATATAACATCCTCCTAACGTATTATATGTTTATCTTTAAAACTGGTTATCGCCATTACCTAAAAAAAACATATTATAATGTAGGTGATAGTATGAAAGTATGTAAAAACCAAGATAATATTGTTATATATATTTATGATAAAAAATATAAAAATCTTTTAAAAAACGATAATTTAGAAGATTACTTTAAAGAGTTGTTTATTAAATTAAAAGATAGTTATGATATTAAAATAGCTGGTTATTATGATATTGTTTTATATTTAGATAAATACTATGGAGCTATTATAATATTAGAAAAAGAAGATATCGAATACTATTCCTATTTAAACAATCAAATTGATATGCAGATAACTAGATATGAAGATTTTTTCTTATATAAAATTAAAAATACATTTTTAGTTGATAAAAATATATTAGATAAAGTAGTTATATATAAATATAAAAATAACTTTTATTTTAAACTTAAAGCTGAATTATCTAACTTAGAATTTGGAAGATTAATTGAAAATAGTGATATTGTATTTGGGGATACTATTAAGGATATAACTAGAAAAAATGTTGTGGTTTTAAAAAATACGTTTAAATTATTAATCTAGATTTACTTTTAATTTCATGTTATAATTAAAAAACGAGGTGATATTATGGCTAAACCAACTGTAGCGTTAGTAGGTAGACCTAATGTAGGTAAATCGACTATTTTTAATAAGCTAGTAGGTAAGAAAATATCAATTATTGAAGACATTCCTGGAGTTACTAGAGATAGGATCTATGGGAATGTTAGTTTTAATAACTACAATTATCATTTAATTGATACTGGAGGTATTGATATAGCTAATGAGGATTTTAATAAAGAGATTAAGATTCAAGTTCAAATAGCTATTGATGAAGCTGATATTGTTTTGTTTGTTGTGGATGGAATAGAGGGTTTAACTAGTAATGATTATGTCGTTAAAGATATGCTTTTAAGGTCACAAAAAAAAGTTATTGTTGTTATTAATAAGGTTGACTCTAAAAAAAGTAAAGATAATTTATATGATTTTTATGAGTTAGGTTTTGATACTTATGTGAATGTTAGTGGTGAACAAAATATAGGTATTTATGAACTACAGGAAGAGATAACTAAAGATTTTCCTGTTATAGAGGATGTTTATGATGAAAGTGTTGTTAAGTTTTCAATTATAGGTAGACCTAATGTTGGAAAGAGTAGTTTAGTTAATGCTATTTTAAATGAGGAAAGAAGTATTGTTGCTGATATAGCTGGTACTACTAGGGATGCTATTGATACTGCTTTTAAATATCATAAACAGGATATGGTTGTTATTGATACTGCTGGTATGCGTAAGAAAGGACGCATATATGAAAATGTTGAAAAATATAGTCTTTTAAGGTCTTTAAAGGCTATTGATCGTAGTGATGTTTGTGTTATTGTTATAGATGCTAGTGAGGGTATTATTGAACATGATAAACATATTGCTGGTTATGCGATAGAAGCTGGTAAAGGGATAGTTATTGCTGTTAATAAGTGGGATTTAACTGATAGTAGTATTAAGGATTTTACTAAGTTGATTAGAAATAATTTTCCTTTTATTTCATATGCTCCTATTGTGTTTGTTTCTGCTTTGACTAAAAAAAGGATTCATACGTTATTACCCAAGGTTTTAAAGGCTTTTGAAAATAGTAAGAAGGAGATTAAAACTAGTGTTTTAAATGAGGTTATTAATGAGGCTTATGTTTTAAATTTACCTCCTACTTATAAGGGTAAAAGGTTAAAGATTTATTTTTCTAATCAGGTTTCTATTAAACCTCCTACTTTTAATATACAAGTTAATAGTAAGGGTTTAATTCATTTTTCTTATAAGAGGTATTTAGAAAATAAGTTAAGGGAGTCTTTTGATTTTGAGGGTACACCTATTGTTTTGAATTTTAAGAATAAGGGTGAAGAAGAGTTTTAGTTTAAAAATAAAACTGATAATTATCAAAAATGTTGATATAATTATCAGTTTTTTTTATGTTTTAGTTAGAAGGAGAAAGGACTAGGCGAGTGGAGTAGTAGCTACTGGGATCACCTTGGCTACTGTCGAAGTAGAACACTCCAGCAGTAGTATAGTGATTGTAATAGCCACCACGCTCAAACCATGGGAAACCAGAGCTGACGAAGCTATTACCATCGCCATACCAACTACTTACATCAATATTATTAACACTTCCAAATGGACCCATCTCTCCTGTGGCATCTCCTAATTTTCTTGCAGTATAATTTCTACTTGAATTTGTAGTATTATCATAAACATCAAAATATTTTTCCATATTTGGATATTGTGTAGTTGGCTCACTTTCAAATCCACCACTAGTTAATCTATCTGAAGTGATACTTTTATTATATCCTGCTACATATTCTATTGCTCCACCCGACATATCATACACACCTGTTATATTTCCTGTTGTAGAAGCTCCTGCTCCTAGTATTCCTTTTCCTTCATCTCCTGTAGTTATATCATTCCAACTATAGAATCCATTTCCTATATAACCACTTTCACTTGGTTTTCCACTACTTTTTCCTGTATAATGATTACTTGAATTATTTTTATATACTTCTTTATTTGCATCTTTATATAAGTTATTTCCATACTTTCCATATTTTGAATGATATAAATATGCTACTGCTCCCCATTCTGTATTCTTCATCATATGACTATCTAAGTTTCTATCAAAATTATATAATGTTTGGAAAAATGTATTTACTGTTTGGTTCCTCCATGAATTTACATTTGGTTTTACTATTATCTTTTGTGGTAAGTCTTCTGTATATTGTGTTTCAATTGCTGCTCCTTCTTTTGTCCAATTACTTGTTGCTATATCTCCACTTGTAGTACTGTTTTGATTATATCCTACTTCAAATTTTCCTACCCAGATTCCACTTACTTTTAATGTTGTAAATGCTGGATGGGTTAACCATGAATCTTTTGTTGTTCCTGTTGCTTCTGCATCATTTATACCTTGAAATTGAACTATAATTTCTTGTTCTTTTTTTTCTATTGACGTTTTTGAAGTATATTTTCCTTCATCAAATATTTGATACTTATATCTTGGTATCCATACGAAGTAGGCTCTTATCTTTTCTTCTGGTATTTTAGTTGTATAATCATCATATTCGTTTTCATCTGCATTATCTGTTAGTAGTACTGCATTGGCCCATTCTTGGTTTTCATAATTATACCATTCTTTACTTATATTAGCTTTTGTCACTGTCCCATCATCTGCTATTTGTACTGGTACTAATCCTTTCTTTATTACTGGATCACTTCCTTTTAATATTGCTTCTTCATATACTATATTTGTTA
>CANQER010000074.1 GCA_947595415.1 uncultured Bacilli bacterium | reverse complement strand
TAACTTGAATAAACAGTTGTCCCTAAAGAATTATCAACAATAGGATATTTAAAACCTTCCTTTACAATATAACCCATTTCAATATTATCTTTTAGTTTAAAAGTTTCAATGTAATCTGAAACAATATGTCTAAATGAAGTAAAAATAGGAACATAACCAAACATCGTTACAATCAATTTCATTTTAGTATTTTCTTTTATCTCGTTTATTTCTCTTAGAGTTATATCACTAGATATATGAGTATAACCTACATTTAAATCATACCAATAATTACAAGTCATATAATTAGTTGTCATATGTTCTTGACTCCAAACTAGATCATAATTTAACTTTAATTTTGTCTTCAAATTAACAATCCCAATATCGTAAAAAAAGACTCCTTTTATATTAAAATCATTTAGTTTTAACAATATATCTTTTACTTTATCAATATCATCATTAGTAAAATTTTTATTTAAACTTACAAAAATATCTTTGTTTTTTAACTTTTTTACAATACCTTCTAACTCATCTATTTCAAAATAATTTTCATAATTAACACTATAATCTTTAATAGGAAACAAATAAGCATCAGCATCTAACTTATCTATTAGGTAAGTAGAATTAGGAATAACCATTATTTTCATAGTTCACCTCAAATCTTTATTATTATACCATTTTTAAAAAAATTAGCAAAATAAAACGACATTAAAAGTCGCTTTTAGTATTTTCATAGTATTTTTTACCTAATTCTACTAATCTTTTAGTCATTTCTCCACCAACAGTACCATTTAATCTTGAAGTAGTATCTGCCCCTAAGTTTATCCCAAGTTCACGAGCTATTTCGTATTTTAAATTTTCAATGGCTTGTTTAGAACCTGGTACTACTAATTTAGAATTCATAACATCACCACCTAATATTATTATTCCCTTAATACTATTTATTATGACTACTAAAAAAAGACAGTTGATACCTGTCCATTTCTATTATTTTGAGTAGTTAGAACCGCCTAATTGTTGTTCTCCCATTTGTACTAATCTTCTTGTGATTTCTCCACCTACAGAACCATTAGCACGGCTAGTAGCATCAGGACCCATTTTAACACCTAATTCAGTAGCTATTTCATATTTCATTTGTTCAATAGCTTGTTTAGCTCCTGGAACTACTAATCTACTAGTTGCTTTATTATTATTCATTGTTTCACCTCCTGTACACTATTAGAATGTGCACATAAAGTGAAATCATACATTTTTTATAATGGTAATTTTTGGACTACAGTATATCAGTAAAATCTTCTTTAAATACAGTATATGTTTTAACATTATTAATAGCTTCATCAATTAAACTATCAAATTCAAAAAGGCTTTCTTCGTATTCTGCTTTTACTATAGTTGGATGAATTACTGGATGTTTAGGAACAAATATTGTACAACAATCTTCATAAGGAAGAATACTTGTTTCATATGTTCCTATTTTATTAGAAAGATCTATTATCTCTGATTTATCCATACATACTAAAGGTCTTAAGACAGGAATATTTACTACATTATTAATAACATTCATACTGTCTAAAGTTTGACTAGCTACTTGTCCTACACTTTCACCATTAATAATTACTTTAATACCATTTTTTGCACAAAATTTTTCAGCTATTCTATACATCATTCTTCTTAAAATGGTTATCATATAATTATCTGATACATTTTGATAAATAGTTTCTTGAATTTTAGTAAATGGTATAACATGTAATTTAATATTACCAGAATAATTATTAATAATATCAGTTAATTTTAAAACTTTGTTTAAAGCTTGAACACTAGTATGAGGTGGTGATTCAAAATACATACATTCTAAATCAATTCCTCGTTTTAAACTTAAATAACCAGCTACTGGACTATCTATTCCTCCACTAAGTAAAAGTAAACCCTTTCCTTGAATTCCAACTGGATATCCATTAGATCCTAAATACTCCTGATGGTATAAATAAGTATAATCTTCTCTTATTTCAATTTTTAAAACAATATCAGGATTATGAACATCTACCTTGACATCTTTATTTTTTAAAACTAAAGAACCAATAATACTATTAAAATCCATACTTTTAATAGGAAAATTTTTATTAGCTCTATTAGTATCAACTTTAAAAGTTTTAAAATCTATTTGTTTAATAATATCTAAAACCTTACTTTTAATATCATCAATATTAGTATTTACTCTTTCACATATAACTATACTATGGATTCCAAAAACATTTTGAAGTTTTAAAACAATATTTTGTACATCTATATCTTTACATTCAATATACATACGAACACGATTTTTAATAATTTTAATATCATAATCTTTTAAAATTTGTTTAATATTATTTTCTAATTTATTTATAAAAACATTACGATTATTTTTTTTAGTTGTTAGTTCACCATATTTTATAAGTATTAAGTTCTTCATAATATCACCTTAAGTAATTATAATATAAAATTTAACTTAATGCAATTTATAAAGTACCTATTGGCAAAAATTAAATTTAAAGGTATAATTAATTAGGTGATACTATGGCAAAAAAAAGAAAAAAAAATCATAAACATAGATTGGTTATATTTATATTAATTATTGTTCTTTTAAGTTTTCCTATTGCTTTAAAAGATAAAAAAATACCTAATCTACCAATTAAAAACACTAGTAATTTTTCTAATATTGAAAACTATAATAAAGATTATGATTTACGTTATGAAAATTACTACAAAGAAAATAGTGATGTTTCAAAGGAAGAAATAGTTAGTTTAGTAAATGCTGGAATTGATAAAATAAAAGTTAGTTATGATCCTATTATGAAAGATTTAATTAACCAAAAATATTTTATTTTAAAACGTCTAAAAAGATATATAAATTACTATCATAAGTCTAACTTAAGTTTAGATAAAGTAGTAACTATGGTAAACGCTAATAGAGATTATGAATATTATACGCATGTTAAAGATGCTAATTTAGATAAAGGAAACCTTGTTTTAGTAAACAAATACTACAAACTAACTGATGGATATAATCCAAGTGATTTAGTTACCTTAGATTCTAAATATGGTAATTATTCACCTCTTAGAAAAGAAGCTTATGATGCTTACTTAAAAATGTATGAAGCTGCAGAAAGTGAAGGATTACATTTTTATCTAAATTGTGCTTTTCGTGATTATCAACTTCAAACAACTCTTTATAATCGTTATAAAAATAATGATGGCATAAAATCTGCTGATACATATTCAGCTAGACCAGGTCAATCTGAACATCAAACAGGACTTGCCTTTGACTTTGATAATTTTACCAATTTTGAATATACCAAAGAATATGCTTGGCTTCAAGAAAATGCTTACAAATATGGATTTATTTTAAGATTTCCTAAAGATAAAGAAGATATAACAGGTTATATTTATGAACCATGGCACTATCGTTATGTAGGAGTTGAACATGCGAAAAAAATAAAAAAACTAGGTCTTACCTTAGAAGAATATTATGCTTATTTTATTGATTAAACAAAGTGTTTAATCTTTTTTTTTAGAATATAATATAGTGGTGATGATATGAAAAAAGCTATTTATATTATTCTTTTTATTTTAATTGCTATTTTCTTTACTAAAGATATTGATTTTTTTAAAAATGATTTTTATGAAAATATAAAGACGATTGAAAATCCAGATGATTTATTAGTACTTGTAAATAAAAACAACAAATTACCAGATAATTATATTCCTAAAAATTTAGTTTTGATAGATAATAAATACTCTAATAATGATAAATACCTACAAAAAGAAGCCAAAATGGCTTTTGAAAATCTAAGTCAAGATGCTAGATTACTAGGTTATTATATTATAGGAGTATCAGCTTATAGAGATTATAATTACCAAAAATCTTTATATAATGAATATGTAAAAGAAAAAGGTCAAAGTTATGCAGATCGTGCCTCAGCTAGACCAGGTCATTCTGAACATCAAACTGGACTTGCGATTGATGTTATGGGGTCTAATAATGATTATGATTTATTTGAAAAAAGTAATGAATTTAATTGGATGAAAGATAATGCTCATTTATATGGTTTTATTTTAAGATATCCTAAGGGTAAAGAAAAAATAACTGGTTTTAAATATGAACCATGGCACTATCGTTATGTAGGAGTTAAACATGCTAAAATGATATATGAGGGTAATTTAACTTTAGAGGAGTATTTAAAAACAACTTAAAAGTTGCTTTTGTGAAATATTCCTTTTTCTTTGGGATATAAAAGTTTAAAAAATCCAAAAATAAGTAATACAGTCATAAGAATCAAAAATGTTAAAACTAAAGGTGTTTTAGATAATTCTTCTTTATTAAAATGAATATCTTTATTCATAAAAATATCTAGGGTATCAACTATTTTATTACCATACAAGATATTTAAAGTTCCTAAGTGATCCCCTTTTGATATGTCTTTATCAATAACATTTATTCCATCATATACGATTTTAACATTGTCTTCATCAAAGGAATTATCGTAAAATGTTGAAATATCTTGTTTCGCATAAACTGGATATGTATCTTCTTTAGCATCTACTACATTAAGGGATATTAAAAGATCATTTTTATCTACTAGATTATGATAACCATACTTATCAAAATAGTAATCATATACTTTTTTAGTATCAAATATATGAAGAGGTATATTATGGTTTGATTTTACTGGAGCATTAGCAAGTACAAGTAAAAAATTCATTTTGTCTTTACTAGCGATTGTTGATAAACAATACCCAGCATCATCTGTAAAACCTGTTTTAGCTCCTTTTATGTAATCTAAATCTATATCAAGTTTTTCTAAGTAATCACTAAAAGTACTAGTTAGTTTTAGTCTTCCATTAGATGTTTTATACCTTTTAGAAGTGTATATTTTTTTAAACGTTTTGTTTTTTAAAGCATACATTAAGGTTTTAGCTACATCATTAACAGAAGAATATTGATTATAAGTATCTAATCCTGAAGTATTTTGAAATAAAGTGTTTTTTAGTTTTAGTTTTTTAGCTTTTTTGTTCATTAGTTTTACAAAGTTATCTTCACTACCAGTAAGACTTATAGCTAAAGCTTTAGTAGCATCTGCTCCTGATGGAAGAATAGCTCCATAAAGTAAATCTTTATAGGTTACTACTTCACCTATTTGAAACCCTGCAACTGAAGCTTGTTCTTTTACTAGATTAGTAAACATATCTGGGGTTAAAGTTACTTTTTTATTAATATCATCTATATTTTCAATAGCTACTATAGTTGTCATTATTTTAGTTAAACTAGCTATTGATACTTGTTCATTTTTGTTTTTTTCGTAAAGTATTTCTCCACTATCTAAATTGTATAAAACTGCATTTTTAGATTCGATCGTTAATGCTTTTGTTTTACAACTAAGGATAAAAAACGAAAAAATAATTAATAATACTAAACCTACTTTTTTCATATCCTC
>CANQER010000073.1 GCA_947595415.1 uncultured Bacilli bacterium | reverse complement strand
AAGAGCCTACTTTGTATGGATTCCAAGGTATAGATATAAATTATTTAATGTAGGAACAGATACAGTACCAGAGCAAGAAATAGAAATAGATTTTCAAAGTATTGAAGATCCAGTAGATGAAGGTACATCAAAAGGAAATTGGTTAACGCATCCAGCGTTTACAACACTAGATGTAAGTGGAATATGGGTAGGAAAGTTTGAAATAACTGGTATAACTGAAATAACAGTAAAACCAAATGAACAAAGTGTAAGAGGTTCGTCATTACAAACATTCTTTGATAAATTGTACAATTTTGATAAAAGCTTAGGTAGTCATATGATAAAAAATACAGAATGGGGAGCAGTAGCCTATTTATCACATTCAAAATATGGAAAATATGGAAATAGTAAATATACAGGAGGAGAAGGCTTAGAAAAAGAAGTATATGTAAATAATTGTCAAATGTATACAACAGGAATAGCAGGAGATAATGTATCAGATTCAAATTCATTAACTACATGTACAAAAAATACATATGAAACAGAACAAGGTAAAAAAGCAAGTACAACAGGAAATATAACAGGAGTCTATGATATGTCAGGTGGAGCAGATGAATATGTTGCAGGCTATAGAAAAAATCTTACAATATTCGAATTAATTACAAGTGGATTTGACAATGAGCCAACTACACAATATTCAGATTTAGCAAAATATTTTGATGTTTATGAAGAAAGTACAAATTCAAGAGAAGATTATAGTGCAAGAATTTTAGGAGATGCAACAGCAGAAACAAGGAGTTGGTATGGCGATTACGCTTACTTCGTCTTCTCTAGTTACCCTTGGTTCTCACGTGGCGGCTACTGCGACAGCACTACTGGCGCTGGTGTGTTCGACTTCGGCTTTGGCGCTGGTAGGTCCGAAGACACCTCCATCTCTTCTCGCCTAGTTCTTTCCCCTTCAAATTAAATCTAAAACATTAAATTATATTTTAATTAATATATAAACTGCTATATGCAGTTTTTTTAATCAACTTTATATTAATAGTAATAACATCTAAAACTTTCCTATGATTAAAATATATAAATCTATATTCTTCTAAAAATATCCAAATTATACCTAAAATAATAAAATATCTAATATTTTTAATAAATTTATGTAATTTTCTTTTACATTTTATAAAAAATATAGTATAATTATTATTAGATTGTAGGAGATGATATTGTGAAGCACGTATACACAAGCATTGACATAGGTAGTGATACAGTAAAAATTGCAGTTTGTGAATTATATAAAAACAAATTAAACTTACTTGCAGCATCATCTGTTAAATCAAAAGGAATAAAAAAGGGACTTATTACAGATGTTTATGAAGCAACAAATTCAATCAAAAAAGCAATAAGTGAAATAGAAGAAATGTTAGGAATAAAAATCAAAAAAGTTATCGCATCAGTTCCTAGTTACTTCGCTGAATTTGGAGTAATAAGTGGTCAAATTGAAATTAGTGATGATACACCAATAACAGGTAGTGATATATCAAAAGTACTACAAAAAGGAATAAACATACCATCAAACAAAGAAGTAGTAGCTATATTACCTATATCATTTACAATCGATGATGAGGAAAATGTAAAATATCCTTGTGGATTAATAGGTAGTAAATTATCAGCAAGAGCTGTTTTAGTAACTACTCCTAAAAAAAACATCTATTCAGTAGTTAATCTACTTGAAAGTATTGGTATAGAAGTAGTAGATATAACAACTAGTAGTATAAGTGATATTTATGTCTTTAAAAACAAAGACATAGACTCATCAATAGGTGCATTAATAAATATAGGATCTGATACAACTACAATTTCTGTCTACAACAAAGGAATCGTAGTCAAACAATCAATTCTTCAATCAGGAGGAAAACTAGTTGATAAAGATATATCATATGTTTATAAAATTGGAACAAAAGAAGCTAGAAAAATCAAAGAAAAATTTGCTTTAGCTCATAAAAGACATGCTGGAGTAAATGATACATATGAAACAACTGATAACGATGGACAAGTAATAAGAATCAACCAATTTGAAGTATCAGAAGTTTCAATGTTACGTATTGAAGATATGCTTATAAACGCTAGAAAAGAAATAAATATGTTAACTAATAAACCAATGAATTATGTAATTATTACAGGTGGTTTAACTAATATGGAAGATTTTAATATCATCGCTGAAGAAGTATTTGGAAGTAATGTTATAGTAGGAAATCTAAAACTAGTAGGAGTTAGAAACAACAAATTTTCAACAACCATTGGAAACATAATATACTTTGTAGATAAATTAAAACTACAAGATAGTGACTATACAATGATAAGTAAAAGTGATGTAGAAGAATTATCATCCACTAAAAAAAATGTTATTCCAAATGATTCAATGTTAGGTAAAGTATTTGGTTATTTTTTCAACGAATAAGGGAGGATTTTTATGTTAGGATTAGAAATGGATCAATTAGCTAAAATAAAAGTAATTGGTGTTGGTGGTGGAGGTAACAATGCTGTCAACAGAATGATAGAAATAGGAGTTAAAGGAGTTGAATTTATTGTCGCAAACACAGATTTGCAAGTCTTAAACAATTCACAAGCTCCTGTTAAAATACAAATAGGTACAGAACTTACTAATGGTTTAGGAGCTGGAGCTAACCCTAGTATTGGACGTGAAGCTGCCCTAGAAAGTAAGGAAGAAATAAAAAAAGCCTTAGCTGATGCTGATATGGTTTTTGTAACTTGTGGTATGGGAGGAGGAACAGGTACTGGAGCTGCTCCAATTATCGCTGATATTGCTCAAGAACTAGGTGCATTAACTGTAGGTATTGTAACTAAACCTTTCTCTTTTGAAGGTAAAAAACGTATGAAACAAGCCTTAGAAGGACTAGAAGAATTAAAAAAACATGTTGATACCTTAATTATAATTCCAAACGATCGTTTAAGAGAAATAATCGATAAAACAACACCACTTTTAGATTCATTTAAAGAAGTAGATAATATCTTATTAAGAGGTGTTCAATCAATATCTGATTTAATCGCTTTTCCAGGGTTAATCAATCTAGATTTTGCTGACGTTAAAACAGTAATGGAAAATCGTGGTAATGCCTTAATAGGTATAGGTATAGGTGTAGGTGAAGGAAGAGCTAGTGAAGCTGCTAGACAAGCAGTCGCAAGTCCTTTACTAGAAACAAGTATAGCTGGAGCTACTGATGCTATTATCAATGTTACAGGTGGATCTAATTTAACTTTATTTGAAGTCGAAGAAGCAACAGAAGTTATAAGACAATCAGCTAATACAGATATCAATATGATATTTGGAGCTGTTATAAACGAAAACTTAAATGATGAAATTGTTGTAACAGTAATTGCTACAGGCTTTGAAGAAAAAGAAAAAGAAGAAGAACATCATCAAGTATCTAGAAGTGAAGTTTCTCATCACGCTGTAAGACCAGATAGTGAAGAAGACGAAGCAGATGATATTCCAATCTTTTTAAGAAAAAGAGGATTTTAATATAAAACGACACAATTTTAGGTGTCTTTTTTTTATACTAAAAAAGGTGATATGATGAAAATATATGTTGATTTAATATTAATATTAAATTTTACTTTTGATTTTCTCCTTTTATTAGTAGTAAACATAATCCTTAGAAGAAATATCCCATTGTATAAAATCATGATAGGAGCTTTTATAGGTAGTTTAAGTATCTTGTTTCTTTTTTTTAAAATGTCTACTTTTACCTTATTCATTTTAAAAATTGTCATAAGTTTAATAATGATTTTAATAACATTTGGTTACCATAACCTAAAATATTTGTTTAGAAATTTACTCTACCTTTATACAGCTAGTATGATATTAGGAGGATTTTTATATTTTTTAAACGTAGAATTTTCTTATAAACAAACTGGTTTAGTTTTTTATCATAATGGACTTTCAATTAATTTTATATTTTTAATCATATTTTCACCAATAATACTATATATTTATATCAAACAAGCTATTAAACTTAAAAATACATATAGTAATTACTATCAAATAAGTTTGTTTGTAAAAAGTAAAAAATTAAACCTTATAGGTTACTTAGATACAGGACTTACCTTAGTAGATCCTATAAAAAAAAGACCAGTTTTATTAGTATCTAAAAAAGATTTAAAATTAGATGTAAGTGATTTAAAAACCTTTTATATACCTTACCAAACTATTAATGAAAAAAACATTTTAAAAGCTATAATAGTTGACAAAGTAGAAATAAAAGGAATTGGTATTAAAGAAAATGTCGTAGTAGGAATAATTGAAGAAGAAATAAAAATTGATGGTATAAATTGTATATTACCAGAAAAACTACTGGAGGGATAATATGTTAGAACTATTTTTAAAAATAAAACAATTATTTAGTGATAAACAAAGTGTTTTTTTTGTAGGAAGTACTGATAAACTACCAGAACCTTTATCTAAGGAAGATGAAATAAAATACGTTAAAAAATCAATGGATGGAGATTTAAAAGCTCGTAGTAAGTTAATTGAACACAATTTAAGATTAGTTGTATTTTTATCAAAAAAATATGAAAATACAGGTATTGATTTAGAAGATCTAGTAAGTATTGGTACAATTGGTCTTATTAAAGGAGTAAATACCTATAAACTAGATAAAAATATTAAACTTGCGACCTATGCAAGTCGTTGTATTGATAATGAAATATTGATGTTTTTAAGGAAAAATAAAAAAAGAAGAGGAGAAGTTAGTTTTGAAGATAGCCTAAGTTATGATTCAGAAGGAAATGAACTACATTTAGAAGACATTCTTGGAACAGAAAGTGATATTGTAACTAAAGGTTTAGAAGAAGAAACTGAAAAAAAACTTCTATACGAAGAAATTGAAAAGTTAAACGATCGTGATAAACAAATAATGATTTTAAGGTATGGACTTTTTAACCATAAAGAAATGACTCAAAAAGATGTAGCTAATCTATTAAACATAAGTCAATCTTATATATCAAGAATTGAGAAAAAAATAATTAGAAGACTAAAAATAGTTACTAAAATAAAGTAATTATTTTTTTTACGTATATTTTCCTTTAAAATAAGCCATAACAAATATGAAAGGAGAATATATGGCACGTCATAAAGTAGATTTGTGTGGCGTGAATACTGCGAATATTAAAGTTTTATCTAATGAAGAACAAATAAAACTTTTTAAAAAATTTCAATGTGGAGATCTTAAAGCTAAAGAAGAATTAATAAATGGTAATTTAAAACTAGTTTTAAGTGTTTTAAGAAGGTTTAATAATCGAGTTGATAATTTAGATGATTTATTTCAAGTAGGTTGTATTGGGTTAATTAAAGCAATTGACAACTTTGACTTAGGACATGAAGTAAAATTTAGTACTTATGCAGTACCTATGATTGTAGGTGAAATAAAAAGATATCTGCGTGATAATACTAGTATTAGAGTATCTAGAAGTATTAAAGATACAGCTTATAAAGCTTTAAAAGCTAAAGAAGAATTAACCAATATTTTAGATAGAG
>CANQER010000072.1 GCA_947595415.1 uncultured Bacilli bacterium | reverse complement strand
TGACACACTACTAGCTAAAGAAGCATCAGCTATCCTTGCCATAGCCCCTTGAATAATAGGATACTTAATCCCCAAAAGTTTCGTTAACTCCATCATTCACCTCTTAATTTACTATATTCTTCTTCCTTAAAACCTACTAAAACTTCATCATCTGTAACTAAAATAGGTCTTTTAACAAGCATACCATTACTACTTAAAAGTTTAATTTTTTCATCATCAGTCATTAAAGAAAGTCTATCTTTTAAACCCATTTCTTTATAAAGAGTCCCACTTGTATTAAACCACTTATTAATATTAGTATTACTCTTACTAATCCATTTTTTTAACTCATCTTCCCTAGGATTATCTAATTTTATATCCCTTTGTTCAAAATTATAACCCTTGTTTTCTAAATAAGCTTTAGCCTTTCTACAAGTACCACATTTATTATAACAAACAAATAACACCTAATCACCTAAACTTTCCTTTAACTTATCAATATCCCATATTGTAATATTTAAAGCCTTAGCCTTATCATACTTACTTCCAGGGTTTTCACCCACAACTAAAACATCAGTCTTACTACTCACACTATTAGTTACAATGCCCCCTCTAGATTCAATTTCTTCCTTTATTTCATCACGTGTATAACCATTTAGTGTACCAGTTACAACAAATGTTTTTCCCCTTAATATTTCACTATTTTTACTATTATCCAAATAACTCATATTGATATTTAAACTTTTTAATTTATCGATCATTTCTAAATTGTCTTGATCACTAAAATAATCAACTACACTTCTAGCAATAACATCCCCTACATCATTGATTTTAACCAGTTCATCAAAACTAGCATTCATTAAATTGTCCAAATTTTTATATGTTTTAGCTAGTGTTTTAGCCATCTTACTACCAACATGTCTAATACCTAAACCAAATAAAAGTCTTTCCAAAGAATTGTTTTTACTATTTTCAATTGAAGTTAATAAATTATTAATACTTTTACTACCAAAACCTTCTAATTCCATTAACTCCTTTTTGTATTTGTCTAGATGATAAAAATCAACTACATCTTTGATATACCCCATATTATAAAAGTCTTCAATAATACGTTGACCAAATCCTTCAATATTCATCGCATGTCTACTTACAAAATGAATTAAACCCTCA
Organism: uncultured Bacilli bacterium; assembly: GCA_947595415.1. Taxonomy (GTDB): domain Bacteria; phylum Bacillota_I; class Bacilli_A; order RF39; family UBA660; genus CANQER01. Next base: position 4,390 of record CANQER010000072.1, on the reverse strand, counting down.
ATTTTTTTACGATCACATAAAGGATTAACACAATAATAAGAAGCATCATCCTTAACAAGTTTCGTATGACATATAGGACAGTTTTCAATCATTTTAAAAACAACTTCCTTACCAGTTCTTCTTTCCTTATTGACAGAAGTAACCTCAGGTATAACATCCCCAGCTTTTATAATTGACACAACATCCCCTATTCTTATATCTTTTTTCAAAATGTTTTCCTCATTATGTAAAGTAGCTCTAGATACCTTAGAACCCATTACAATTACTGGATCTAATAAAGCATTAGGAGTTACCTGTCCTGTCCTACCTACTGTAAAGATAATGTCTTTTAAATGCGTAAACACTAAAGAAGCTGGAAATTTATAAGCTGTTGCCCACCTAGGAGTACGAACTGTATATCCTAGTTTTCTTTGATCAGCTAAATCATCAACTTTAATAACAATCCCATCTATTTCATAAGGTAGACTATCACGATTTGTAGTCCAATAATCAATAAACTCTAAAAGTTCATCAATATTTTCTACTCTACGATTATTGTCACTTACCACAAACCCTAAACTTTTCATATAGTTTAAAGCTTCCATATGAGTTTTAATCCCATACCTAGAAGCATCTGGTAAATGGTATATAAAACAGTCTAAATTCCTTTTAGCAGCAATCTTCGAATCTAGTTGTCTAACACTACCAGCTGCTGCATTACGAGGATTAGCTAGAGGTTCTTGACCTTTACTTAAACGTTCTTCATTTATTTTGTTAAATGAATACTTGCTCATATATATTTCTCCTCTAACTTCAATATCAATATCCTCTTTTATCTTTAAAGGAACACTTTTTATAGTTTTAACATTATGAGTTATATCTTCCCCAGTTACCCCATCACCCCTAGTAGCAGCTCTAACTAACTTACCATTTTCGTAAATAAGAGAAACAGAAAGACCATCTATTTTTAACTCACAAACATATTTAGGATGAGGTACTTCTTTTTTAACCCTTTCATCAAAAAGACGTATTTCATCTTCATTAAATACATTTGACAAAGACAACATTGGTATTTCATGAGTAACCTTATTAAACTCCTTAATAACCTCTCCCCCTACTCTAACAGTAGGAGAATTTGGTCTTTTAAGATCTGGATGTTCTTCTTCTAAAGTTATTAACTCTCTAAGATAACTATCATATTCTTGATCAGTTATGGTAGGACTGTCTAAAACATGATATTCATAATTTGCTTTATTAAGAATTTCAATTAACTCATCAATTCTTTTTTCAATCATTTTATCACCTTAACTTTTTGTACTTAAAGCATCATAAACAATTTTAAAAACTAAAATTCCTATTAAAAAGAAACCTAACCACATTAATGGATTACCACTGTTTTCAAAAACAAAATCACGAAATGGTTTAACCCATTCTTCTAATGTGTCAATAATACCCAAAATCATAATTCACCTATTCCTTTCTTAAACTCTTATGAGTTTTACTTATTTTTCTAATACCATACTTATTACTAAAAGCAATCGTATAAGTATCATCATCTATTTTGATTATAACGCCTTGACCAAATATCTTATGACATACATGATCTCCTAATTTGTAATCACCTAAATCATCTATTTCAAAAGATTGTTCATCATTACAATCTAAATAGTCATCACTAATTTCACTTATAAAACGACTTGGTTCATTACAGTTGGTTGATCCATAAATTGTTCTTCTTTTAGCATTTACTAACCATAATTCTTTTTTAGCTCTTGTGATAGCTACATAACAAAGTCGTCTTTCTTCTTCTAGTTCTTCTTGGTTAAACAAACTATTAGCGTGAGGAAAAATCCCTTCTTCTAAACCTATTATAAATACGTTATCAAACTCTAATCCTTTAGCTGAATGAACTGTCATTAGAGTTATAACATCATTATTGTTTTTATGTTCTTCAATATCACTTACTAAACTTATTTCATTTAAGAAATCTTCTAAGGAAACGATACCTTCTTCTTCAAAAGTTTTAGTAATAGTTTTAAATTCCTCTAAGTTTTCTAAACGAGAAAGCGATACAATACTATTTTCTTCTTCTAGTTCTTTTTTCATCTTAGTTTTATCTAAAATTAAATCTATTAATTCAGTTAAAGTATGTTTTTCTTTTAGTGTTATTAATTCTTCAATGGTTTTTTTAAACTGTAATTCTTTACCACTATCAATAACATCAAAGATACTTTTGTTTTCAAGGTTTGCTTTATCAACTAGATTACTTATAGTTTTAAGTCCAATTCCTCTTTTAGGAGTATTGATAATCCTTTGAAGGTTTATATCATCACTAGGATTATAGATAACTTTTAAGTAAGAAATTAAATCTTTTATTTCTTTTCTACTATAAAAGTAAAAACTTCCAATTACACGATAAGGAATGTTTTCTCTAATTAATATTTCTTCCATATTTCGTGATTGAGCATTAGTTCTATATAAAACTACTATATCTTTTTTACTAACATTTTTAGCTAGTAATTTATTTATTTCTTGGTAAACATAGTAAGCTTCATCTTTTTCATCGTAAGCTTGTTTATAATGAATTTTAACACCTTCATTGTTTTCTGTCCAAAGAATTTTATCTTTTCTTTGTTTGTTGTTTTTGATAACGTCATTGGCTGCTTTTAAAATCATAGCTGTTGAACGATAATTTTGTTCTAACATAATAGTTTTAGCATTGTTGTAGTCTTTTTCAAAGTTTAAAATATTTCTATAATCTGCTTGACGAAATGAATAAATACTTTGATCGTTATCTCCTACAACACATATATTTTTATATTTAGCACTTATCATTTTAGATAAAATGTATTGAACTTCATTTGTATCTTGGTATTCATCTATTAAAATGTATTTAAATTTTTCTTGGTATTTTTTTAAAATGTTAGGATATTTACGAAATAGATTAATAGGATAGACTAATAAGTCATCAAAATCTAAGGAATTATTATTGTGAAGTTTTTGTTCATATTTACGATATACTTCTAAAACGATTTTTTCAAATTCACTATTTGCGTATTTTTCGTATTCATAGCAGTCAATTAAACTATTTTTAGCTCCACTTATTTTACTTTTTATACCTCTTGGATTATATTCTTTAGGATCAATTCCCATATCTTTTAGTATTTTTTTTATGGTTACTAAACTATCATCAGAATCTATAATTGTGAAGTTACTTTTAAGATTTAGTTTGTCATAGTTTTGTTTGATAATTGACAATCCAAAGGAATGAAAAGTTGATATTTGAATTTTATGGACAAGCATTCCTAACATTTCACCTACTCTTTGTTTCATTTCAAAAGCTGCTTTATTAGTAAAAGTGATTGCTAGAATGTTACTTGGATCAACGTTTTTTTCTAAAACAAGATAAGCTATTCTTGTAGTTAAAACTTTGGTTTTTCCACTACCTGCTCCTGCTAGTACTAGAAGTGGTCCTTCTGTCGTAGTAACTGCTTGTTTTTGCATTTCGTTTAAGTTGTCTAGTTTCATTATACCACCATAATAATCATACCATAAATAAGGATTTGTTTAAAGATTTTATTTTAAATTACTAAAAAATGTATACTATTCTGTATACATTCCTTGGATTTTTTTATAGTCATCACTTGTTAGTTCGTTTAACTTCCATTCATCGTTTTGTTTGGTTAGACCTAAATCTAGGGTGTATTTTACTTTTGATGATGTTTGTTCATATTTTTCAAGTAGATAATCGTTAAATAAGGTTTCTGAGTATTCACCTTTTTCATCTAAGAATTTATTTTGATTGTTGTTTAGATATAAGTCTGCGTTAGCTTTTTCTTTGGTGTAATCTTTTACTTCTATTTCTACTGTTACAATAGCGTTATCTCCATCTATTCTTTCGTCTTTTATTTCATAGGTTAGATCTTGATAGTGTTTTTTCATTAGGTTACGATAACGTTGTCTTTGTTCTGTTGTGAATGATGGTTGGTAAGCTAGGACGTTGTCTAAATCTTTTAAGACGTCTTCGTTTAATGTTTGATAGTTTGAAAACATTGTTTCTACTTTTTTAGTTGGATTGTTGGTCATATCTTTTCCAATGTCACAACCTATTAATATGAAACATAAAGTTAAACTTGTAATTAAATATATTATTTTTTTCATTTTGCCTCCTTTTTTATAGTTTGAGACAAAATGTTAAAATTATAAATTTTTATTAATTATATATTTATGTATATTATACACTATTGTTTTTATTAGTGTGTTTTAAAAGAGAAATCTCTTCATAGGTAAAGAAAAAGTGTAAAAATTTAAAGCTAAAGGTTTAATTTGAAGGAGAGAGTACTAGGCGAGAAGAGTTGGTAGCGCTGGAGCCACCATTATGGTTGAAGCTGAACACTCCAGCGACAGTAGC
>CANQER010000071.1 GCA_947595415.1 uncultured Bacilli bacterium | reverse complement strand
CAGTAGTAGTATCATCACTACTATTTTCATCATCACTAGTATCTTCCTCTGGTAGTAAAGGAGCAACTGGATCTTCATTAGTATTATCTTCTTCATCATCAGTACTTGGAGTAGGAGTAGAAGTAATACTACCTACAACTGTAATTGTAAAACTATTCAAATATCTAATATCCATTCCATCAGGAGCACTTTGACTAATAATTTGACCTACATAATAACCAGAACCTCTACTTACAGTTTTAACATTAACACTAATTCCATTACTATATCCAAAATTAACAGCTACACTTTTATCAGAACCCACAAAATTAGGAAGGAGAGTAATAGAACTTTCATTATAAGTACCCTTACCAATTATTTGTTCCTCATAATCTTCATCAACATCAAAACTAAACTTCTTAACCATCTTAGGAGTAGTAAGACCTAAATTAATCTTCATAGCCTCAACTATATCATCAATACTACCTTGATATAAAACATAGTTGTATAAAGAAAGTCTAGTACCCTTACCACTAATATCATCATAATCATAAATATACTTATCATAACCACTTAAATATAATCTATTCATTCCTATAATATCATTTAGATTACTACCATTACTCTTCATAAGAATATCCTTACCAATATCATAGAAAGATAGAATTTGTGAAGTCGACATATTAGTTTCCATACTCTTACTAATAGTCTTTAAAATCGTTTGAAGCTTATCAACAGACTTAATATTTTTAGCCTTATTAAGAATAGCCCTAACAACCTCTTGTTGGTGAGAACCCCTTATAAAATCATTACGTGTACCATTATTCCACTCAGCACTACATTTATTAGGCCAGTAATGTCTATTTCTAGAATACGCTAACGCTTGTTCCCCAGTTAGAGTTTGTTTACCTTCCTTAACATACACAGTATTGTTTCCCCATTTACGATTACTATCTTGTTCACAAAAACTATATTCAACATCAACATCAACCCCACCTAGAGCATCAACTAACTTAACAACACCTTTAAAATTAATCTTAAAATAATAATCAATATTTATACCAGTAAATCCTTCAATCGTCTTAATCATACAATCTTGACCATACCAAGCAGCATGAGTAATCTTATTACGCCTTTTATTGTCAAAACAAGCAATAGGAACATAACTATCTCTTGGAATACTCATAATTGTAGCATTCAAAGTCTTAGGATTAAAAGTAATTAACATTAAAGCATCCCCATTAAACGAACTATTTTTAATACTTTCTACAGGAGAATCAACACCCATTAACAGTAAAGTAAAAGGTTTAGTAATCTTACCATTATTAGTATTATTATTTTTTACCTTCTTATCCTTAGTATAGATAATTTTAGTTTCCTCTTTTATATCCTCAAAACCATCAATGTTTTTAAACAAAACATCATAATTAGTAGGAAGAAAAACAAAATCTATTTTTTTATCATACAAAGCCTTAATAGCCTCAATATAATCATTATATTTAACTATTTGTTCATCCTTAAACTTGTTTTCTTTTATAATTTCTAAAGGTATCTTATACCCATCCATACTATTTTTATCGTTTAAAAGTCCAATCTTTTGATCCTTAATATCATCTATATCTTTAGCTTTACTATCCTTTAAGGCAACAATACTACTACTATAAGTTGTACTATTACTACTCATCAAAGATATACTATCAATAGCTTTATCAATATTGTAAGATACATATACTAAAGCACCACTATAAAGTAGGGTTATGATAACTAAAATAATACTACCTTTTAATTTGAACTTTTTGTTGTTTTTGTATAACTTTCTAGATATTACTAAAAATATTACAACAATTACTATCGCTAAAACAGCTCTTATTACATTTTCAATTCCATCTAATAAAGATATCGAATATAACATATAAATACTAGCTAAAAGGTTTATAATTAAACATATCAATAAAATAATAGACCAACCTTTATTAGCTTTTTTAACTGGTTTTTTATTAGTTTTTTTCATACATCCTCCTATTAATTAATTATGACACTTATATAATTATAAACTAAATTAATAAAATAGACAATATAAAATTAAGATTTCCAATTGGAAACCTTAATAGTTTACATATAAATCAGTATCGTAAACTTTACCATTTATTTTAATATAAATATAAAATTTACCTTTTAAATTAACATCATTTATATACTTAGTAACCTTAATACCATCTGTTTTTTCTTTTTCGTTAAATACATCAATACACATAGAAGTATAAGGTTTTTTAGAAACTCTAACATCATACGTTTTTTTAGTAAACACATTATCTAAAATTATTTGAACCTTATCAGTTTTTTGGAATGTCCCACTTACAACTAAACGATCTGGTTCTTTATTAATTGTAATATTTTTACTTTTGTAAGTTTTATCTATTTTATGATGGATAAATACACTAGTATTTTTGTTAGTTTTAGTTTCACCCATATTACCTAATCTAACCCCTAAATCTTTAGTATACAAAGAATTAGAATATAGACTTAACTTTTCAACTCGGTAAGTATTAGTAGGAAGTTGCATTTCAAAGACAACTTTGTCATTTAATATTTCTTTAGTAATACTTTTAAGTTCATCATAACTAGTTAAACTAGCAGGGTAGTTTTGAGGGATATTATCTTTTAAAACAATTCCTCCAGAATGAATTAAATAATGATTTTCTCCTAAATAATCAACATCTGATATATATGGAGAATAAAAACTACTACCTAACTTTTTACCATACTCCCAAACTTGTTTGATTGTTTTTTTACGAGGATTAACTTCATAAATGACACCTCTACTATAATTATCTATAGGTTTTACATAATTAGTTTTAGAACGATTATTACCATTATCAAATAAGAATATATTACCATTTGGTAAAACCATAGAAGCATGTTGGCTATATTGCCATTCTAAATTACCAATAGGTTTTAAAAAGTATTTTTTCATATCTTCATTCCAATTAGTACTATCACCAATAATGTAGTTTAAGTTACCTGTATTATAATCAATATTTATAACAGCATCTTGATGACGTCCAGATAGGGTAATGGAATTAGTTTTAGAATCATACCAAACAGCATTATTGTGAAACCAATCATAATCGATCCAGTTTTCACTTTTACCTTGATCTTTAGGAAGAATTTTAGATATATCAAATTCTTTTATAATTTCACCTGTCTTACGATCGATTTCAACTACGTAATCTTCAACTGTCCCACTAGCAAAATTGTTAGTAGCGACTAAGAAGTTACCATTTTCCATTTCAAAAACATCGTGATGATATCCTCCAGGTAAAGTATACTCATAGTAGATTTTTCCAAGTAAATCCATTTCGTATAAACCAGTTGTATAATAAGGAGGATTGATAAGACGATCACTACTTAAAAGAAGATGACCATTTTTAAGTCTTTGAATATCCCAAAGCATATTGTTAGTAAGATAGAAACGAACATCCCCATTAGTATCATAACCAGCTGTATAACCCTTAGATGATGGGGTTACAAAATATAGATCGTTGTCATTGGTATGATTTTCTACTTTGGTAGGTAAGATAAAATCATCAGGTAGTTTAGCTGTTTTAATATGAAGGGTTTTAATTTTATCGTTTACTTCTATTGTAACGATATTATCTTTATCAGGATACAACCCATAAATTGGTAAAATGTGAGTATTACTTGGATTAAAAGTATTAGTAAAAGTTGTGTTTTTATCTTTTCCTTTTATTGTAACTACTGCAGAAGTTAAATCACTTGTTTCAAATATAACTAAAGCAGTAAGAGGGGATATATTATAAGGATTTAAGATAACTTTAGGATTATCAAAACTATATTTAGTATCACTTAAAAAAGTATTTTCAATTTCGTTTTGAACAACTAAGATATCATCTGTTTTTTGAACACTTTTAGCTTTATCAACATTGTAGTAAATAAACATACAACACAAACAAGCAACTATAATAAGAATAACTATTTTATAAAATGTTTTCATAAATTCCTCCTATATAAGTCTTATTTCCATTTCTGAATAAAATGGTTTATCTTTATCAATTCTGTCATAAAACAAAATACCATTCAAATGGTCGATTTCATGTTGGAAAGCAATTGATAAATCTTCTCTTGCTCTAATACTTATTTTATTACCATCTGGATCAAATCCTTCAACTGTAACTCGTGCATATCTTAAAATGTGACCTTCAACTTCTCTATTGACACTAAGACAACCTTCCCCAGCTTCAGCAGCAATCATCTCAGTTGAATTAGAAACAATCTTAGGATTTACAAATACATAATTGTTAAATTTACCTTTTTCGTATTCATGGACGATAATGATAACTCGTTTTAAAATACCAAGTTGAGGAAAAGCTAAACCCATACCTGGTCTTAAATCGTATTTTTTTTCATATTCTTCAATTTGACTATAAGTTAGATGTTTAATTGCATCGTCAATAAGTTTTTTTTCTTTATCACTTAAAGGAAATACAACATCTTTACTTATTTTTCTTAACCTTTCATCTTTTTCATCTAAAATATTGACCTTTTTAAACATAAAATCAACTCCATATTTATTTTATCATGGAAAATAATTATTGTAAATGTATGAAAATCATAAAAAATGTATGGACATTGTCCTGTTAAAATGGTAAGATATATATATAAAGTATAAGGAGGAAGAAATGAAAAACGTATTTAAGATTGGATTAGCAATGGTTTTGTTTTTATCTTTAGTAGGATGTGGTTGTGATAAAAACCCTGGTGATAAAACAGAAAACAATACTAATAATGAAAGCAAAGTTGAAAATACAGGATCAGTATTACCAAATAAAACTGTTAAAGGAGTAGAAATTACAGATGCTAGTGTTGCTTATGTAGATGGGGTAAGTACAATTGTAGCGACTGTAAAAAATACCAATAAAACAGCTAAAAAAATAACTACTGTTAAAATTAAACTATTAGATGCTGATGGAAATGTAGTTCATGAAACAGAAGGTTATATAGGAAATACCTTAAAAAATGGGGAAACTCAACAAATAAAAACAACAGTATCTAAAGATTTAAGTAGTGCTAAAGATGTTAAATATTCGTTAAATTAAAAAACTCTTGGTAGAGTTTTTTTATTGATTTATAAATGATCTAGAACCAATTACAATAACTAAAAGGATAAACAATACTAAAATAATTGCAGCACCATAACCGGCACCATAACCATAGCCACCACCATAGTTTTGATTGCAACAACCATTACCATAGCCTTGGTATCCACCATAATAATACATAAATAACCTCCTATCTAGTTCTAATATATTGTATTAAATTATTGAAATTTTGCTTATTAAAATAACCTATTTTTATAAATTTCATTTTCAAAATCAAAATAGTATGTTATTATTAATATAGGTGGAATATGAAACTAGTAACAAAAAAAATACGTAAAACGATAAAAGATATGGATAAACCACTACTATTTATGTGTATTGGTCTATTCTTATTTGGCCTTTTAAATATTGTAACAGCCTCTAGTAATGAAGCTGTTGTTCGTTATG
>CANQER010000070.1 GCA_947595415.1 uncultured Bacilli bacterium | reverse complement strand
AACAAATAATAATCTGTGGCATCCATCGCAAACTCTACACTTCTTTTATAACTTTCCTCTTTTGCTTTTTCTATTACATTTATTACTATTGGTGTTGCAATTAAGGCTATTACTCCTAGTATCACTATTACTGCTAGTAACTCTATTAACGTAAATCCTTTCTTATTATTTTTCTTCATTTTCTTATACCTCCCATACTTGTATTTACCTACATTTTCCCACAACAAAAAGCCATGCTTAAAAACATGACTTTTACGTATCATTATTGTATTTACTATTATTACTTAATGCCCCCCCCATTTGCTATTTGCTAACATATCTATTACCTACTTTCTTATCCATTACTAATATACCATCAAATTAACATTTATTCAAGTATAAAATATATAACTTTACATAAAAAAACTATTGTTTCCAATAGCTTAATTATTCTTTTCAATTCTAATATTTATTTGATAATGATCCTCAAAATCAATCTCTTCACTATCAATATTATAACCCATACTCATCAAACTATTAATATTATTCCTAATAGACGCAATCGCATCATTAATATTCTTCACAACTTGTTCCTTAGTTTCTACTTGCATATTTGGAATAGGTTGATTATTCATTTCAAAATCAGACAAAGTAGTAGGTTCTTGAATAGTTGGATTAAAAGTATTAGCATTTTGATTCATAACAGGTTGTTGGAAAGTATTAAAAGCATTAAAATTAGGTTGAACACTTGGTTGAGGATTAACTTGATTATTAACATCCATATTATTTACCATTTGTGGTTCAACACTAGGTGTTTCCACAGTTGGTTGTGGAGTAACTTCAGTATTAAATCCCATATTAACATTACTATCCATAGTTGGTTGAACATTAACCCCATTATTCATTCCATTAACATCATTAGATGGAGCTGCCATACCATTATTCATATCAACATTAGGTTGACTAAATACAGATGGATTAGAATTAACATCACTATTACCACCATCAAAAGTATTAACAGTAGGTTCTTCCTTTAAAATGTTAAAAAACTTACTAGGTTTTAAATCACTATCATCAACAACAGCTTGAGGATTTACTTGACTATTAACATCCATATTATTTACCATTTGTGGTTCAACACTAGGTGCTTCTACACTTGGTTGAGGACTTACTTGATTATTAACTTGATTCATACTAGGTTCTGAATTAAGTAAACTATTCATATCAGCTACAGGTCTTTCAACATAAATATCTTGAGCTTGTTTTTCAATCTTATCAACATCCATAAAACCAGGATTTATAATATTTCCATTCGCATCATATTGTGGTGTAACTGGTTTTGGTTCTTCCTTAGGTTCATTATTAACATTACTATTTGTCCAAACAGCTCCATTACCACTTTCATTATTTGGATTACTACCAGCATTATCATTAATGATAGGATCTGTTGGCATATTAAAATTACTATTTATATTCATATTATTCTCCTTTTCTATCATATCATCAATATCAATTATCTTACCCCTTTGTTTTTCATCAATTATTTTATTAATAACTTCATCTGTTTTTCTAACAGTTAACCTTTTTTCAATAATATCAGCTAAAACCTTTTTTTGTAAAGCAAAATCATTCAAACGTAACAAAGATCTTGCATGCCTTTCTGATATCTTTTGTTCCAATAAAGCCTCTTGAACTTCATCATCTAAGTTCAACAAACGCAATTTATTCGCAACTGTAGATTGACTTTTACCCAATTTTTTAGCTAAATCATCTTGTTTTAAATAACCCATATCTAAGATTTTTTTATAAGAAATAGCCTCTTCAATAGGTGTTAAATCCTTCCTTTGAACATTTTCAATCAAAGCAATCTCAACACTTTCACGATCATCCATATCAGTTATCAAAGCAGGAATAGTTTGTTTTCCAGCTATAACACTTGCTTTAAATCGTCTCTCACCCGCAATAATTTCATACTTATCATTGATAGGTCTAACAACTATGGGTTGAATAACCCCATACTCTTTTATGGATTCAGCTAACTCATTAATAGGCTCTTCTTCAAACTTAATACGAGGTTGAAACCTATTAGGCAAAATATCTTTTATGTCTAACTCTACAACTTTTTGATCCACAATATACCTCCTTTTTATTCTTACAATTAATTATAACTTAAATTGGGAAATAAAACAACCCTTTATGGGAAATATTTTAAAAAAATGTCATTTTATAACTAAAACTAGCACTAGATAATTATAAAAACATACCCTAAAATAGGAGGTATATATGGATTTTGACTACAATTATGGAAATCAATTTTATAACTACTACTATCCTTTAGGAATCCAAAGTAAAGAATATCAAATACTAGCACCAGAACAATCACAAAACAAACAACCAGGAATGGAGTATTTAATGCAACCACGACCTATTTTTGACGATCCTAGTTATATTGGAAGTGGTAAATTACAAGGGAAAGTCGCAATTATAACAGGAGCTGATAGTGGACTAGGAAGAGCTGCTGCTATTGCATTTGTAAAAGAAGGAGCTAAAGTAGTAATTCCTTACTATGATGAACATATAGATGCTTTTGAAACTAAACAATATATTGAAAACTTAAATGGGGAATGTTTACTTTTAAGTGGGGATATAACAGATAAATGTTTTTGTCAAAAAATAGTAAGTGAAACTATTAAAAAATTTGGAAAAATAGATATCTTAGTTAACAATGCTGGAGTTCAATACCAACAAGATAAACTAGAAAATATAAGTGATGAACAGTTTGACCATACTATGAAAGTTAACATATATGGAATGTTTTATTTAACTAAAGAAGTTTTACCTTATTTAAAAGAAGGATCTTCAATAATTAACCTTACTTCAGTAACTACTTTTTATGGTGATCCCCAATTAATAGATTACGTTACTACTAAAGGAGCAATTGTGGGATTTACTAGGTCTTTAGCAAGAAATTTAGCCTTAAAAAATATTCGTGTCAATGCGATTGCCCCTGGATTTTTTTGGACACCTCTTCAACCAGCTTGTTGGGTAAAAGAAAAAATTCCTTCACTTGGAGCTGATGCAGCTATGGCTAGAGGAGCAATGCCTTATGAATTAGCACCTACCTTTGTTTTCCTTGCTTCTGATGATTCTAGTTATATGACAGGGCAAGTTATTCACAACAATGGAGGTCAAGTAATGGGATAAAAAAAATATCCTAAATATAGTTTATAGAGGTTTTTTCTTTATTTCACTATATTTTCTAGGATATTTTTTTGGTGTTTTTTTATCTTTAATAACTTTAACTAACATTCGATTACTATTTTCAAAAGGAAGTAAAAACTTTATAACTTTGGAAACATGACAATCTAATTCTTTTAAACAATTACTTATATCTTCTTCAGTACTACCTTTCATAGCTACAAATAAACCATTTACTTTAACTAAAGGGATAGCGTATTCTAATAATACATTCATACTAGCTAAAGCTCTAGCTGTTACTAGATCGTATTTTTCTTTGTTTTCTAAAGCATATTCTTCAACACGACTGTGAATTGTAGTAACATTATCTAGTTTTAATTTAGTTATAACTTCGTTTAAAAAAGTTATTCTTTTATTTAAAGAGTCTATTAAAGTTACTTTTAAATTTGGAAAAACGATTTTTAAGACTAAACCTGGAAAACCAGCTCCTGTACCTATATCACATAAAGTTTCAATACTATTTAAATCAACTATTTTGTTTATAGTTAAACTGTCATAAAAGTGTTTTAAATAACACATTTTTTTATCTGTTATATTGGTTAAATTGAATTTTTGATTCCAGTTTATCAATAATTCATAATAAGTATTTAGTTGGTGTTTTTGTTGATCAGTTAAATTTATACCTAGTTTTTTTACTTCTAAATCAAACTCTTTTTCAGTCATGATGATACTCCTTTTTTAAATAAACCATTAAAATTGAAATATCTGATGGATTAACTCCACTTATTCTACTTGCTTGACCTATTGAAGTTGGTCTAATTTCTTTTAGTTTCTGAATAGCTTCGCTTGCTAAATTATGGATTTTATCGTAATTTATATCTTCTGGAATAGCCTTATCTTCTAATTTGTTCATTTTTTCTGCTTCTTTTTTAGCTTTTATAATATAACCTTCATATTTTATACTTACCATTACAATTTCTAATAATTCTTCTGAAACATCTATTTTTAGTAAAGGTTTTAAATTGTTTATAGTTATTTCTGGTCTTTTACATAGATCATATAAACTAATTCCATCTTTGATTGGTTTTATTTGAAAATTTTCTAAATAATCATTATCTTTAGGAGTAATTTTGTTGTTTTTTAAATAATCTATAATTTCTTCGATTTTATTTTTTTTAGCTATAAAACTATTATAACGATCATCTTTTATTAAACCTATTTCTCTTCCATAAGGAGTAAGTCTTAAATCTGCATTATCATGTCTTAATAAAAGACGATATTCAGCTCTAGATGTAAGTAAACGATATGGATCTTTTATTCCTTTAGTAACTAAATCATCTATCAAAACTCCTATATAAGCATCACTTCTTTTTAGTATTAAAGGTTTTTTGTTTTCTAATTTTAAGGAAGCATTTATTCCAGCCATTAACCCTTGACAAGCAGCTTCTTCATAACCACTTGTTCCATTAATTTGACCTGCAGTAAAAAGATTTTCGATTTTTTTTGTTTCTAAAGATTGTTTTAGTTGTGTTGGATATATAGCATCGTATTCAATTGCATAAGCATATTTTAAAATTTTAGCATTTTCTAACCCAGGTAAACTATGAACCATTTTTTCTTGAACATCATATGGCATACTTGTTGAAAAACCTTGAAGATATATATCATCATAATAAATACTTTCTGGTTCTAAAAATAGTTGATGTCTTTCTTTATCTTTAAAACGAACTATTTTATCTTCAATTGATGGACAATATCTAGGTCCAACTCCTTTGATATCATCAAGACCTCCATACATACTAGATTTATTTATATTTTGATTAATAATATCATGGGTTTCTTTGGTTGTATATATTAAATGACAAGGAATTTGATCTTCTATTTTATACATTACTTTATTATCAAAACTAAAAGTATAGTATTTATTATCCCCTGTTTCAATTTTAGTTTTAGAAAAATCAATACTATCTTTAGCTATTCTTGGTGGAGTTCCTGTTTTAAGTCTTATTATATCTAAACCTAATCTTTTTAAATTGTCACTTAAATGATTACTTGGTTTTTCCCCATTTGGACCTTGTCTTTTTCTTGTATTTCCCACTAAAATATCAGCTTTTAAATATGTACCTGTAGTTAGAATAACAATATTACTTACTATTTTTTCCCCATTTTCTAAAACAACTCCTGTAACTTTATTTTTTTGAACAACTAAATCTTCAACTATACCTTCTAGAATATCTAAATTATCTTGATTTTGAAGAGTTTTTAACATGTTTTTAGGATATGTAATTTTATCAGCTTGGGCTCTTAAAGCTTGAACAGCTGGTCCTTTAGAATAGTTAAGCATTTTTATTTGAAGTAAAGACTTATCAGCATTTTTACCCATTTCACCACCTAAAGCATCTATTTCTCTTACAACAATTCCTTTAGCTGAACCTCCAATACTTGGATTACAAGGCATACAAGCAACATTATTAATATTTCCTGTTATTAATAGTGTTTTATGACCTAGTCTTGCACAAGCTAAAGAAGCTTCACATCCAGCATGTCCTCC
>CANQER010000069.1 GCA_947595415.1 uncultured Bacilli bacterium | reverse complement strand
TTATTGTATTTACTATTATTACTTAATGCCCCCCCCCCATTTGCTATTTGCTAACATATCCATTACCTACTTTCTTATACACTACTAATATACCATTAAATTAATATTTATTCAAGCATGTAATATACTACTTTACACTCTATCTAATAATTTCAACAAAATCATCAACATTCTTCTTAACAATCATAGCATTCACAATATCTAATATAGCATACAAAACCATATATATACCAATTAAAGTAGTAATAACTATCGCTGTTTTAAAAGGATTTAAAAGAAGTACGAATCCCCCAATCACAATAACAACAGAAATAACAAAAGATCCTAACCACTTTCTTTTATTTGACCTTAAAATAAACGAATACTTAATCTTAAAAAACCCATTCACAACAAGCCAAAAACCTAACATCAAAGGAATAATACTAGCTAAAGCAGATGGATTTAAAATAATAATAATAGCTGCTAAAACACTAATAATCCCATAAACACAACTCAAATTATTCTTATCCCTAAAAAAATTAACAAGACCTAAAATCCCAGGAATTAAAATAAACAACCCAACAATATACGCAATCAAAGAAATCGTTAAAGATGGCGCAAAAAGTAAAAACAACCCAACAAACAAAAACAACAAAGAACTAAAAATAGATGAAACAAACATATCATTAAAAAATTTTTTCATATTATCCCTCCTATTGTATACCATAATACTTAGCCATTATCATCGCAAAATTAACCCTACCAAAGTACTCTGGATTTTTATTATACCTTTCCATATAAATTTTCAAAATCATCTTCATCTTAACCTCATCACTCGCAAAGTGAATCTTCTTATGACAATTAGGACACAAACTAACCAAATTAATAACATCGTCTAAAATAATATTAACCTCATCTTGCGCACTCATAGGAATCAAATGATGAGCCTCAACATAATTAGGCATATTAGAAAACGATGGAAAAGTCGTATGAATCTCACCTAACAAATTACCATACTCACACTCATATTTACTATCCTGTAAAACCTTTCTTTTATTTTTAGCATTAGTCTTATATCTAACCTTATTATTACTAGTTAAATAACGATGTTTCTCTTTCCATTTTTTCACATCATCAGGATCAATAGGATTATATCTTTCCAAAGTATCATAACTAGATGTTAAAGCCTGCTCTTGTAAAAACTCTTCTTCGATATTATTATCAATAATATCCTTAGAATAAGTAACTAAATACTTATCAAAAGAATCCAAATACCTTTGACCTAACTTAGTTAATTTACCATCCTCACATAAACCTAATAAACTCAAAAACTTCCTTTTACCATTATTAACATCCCTATATACAATCTTCTTAAGTTTATCCATATTCGCAACCACATTGCGATACTTAACAAACCTAACAAAAGGTAAAACCTCCTCAAAAGTAAAAGTCTTAGTTTCAATACAAATAGTTATTAAAATATTATACGCAACCCATTTAACATGTGATGCCTTATCAATCGTAAAAATATCATTCTTTTCCAAAAAATCAATATAATTTAAAGCTATTTTATTATAAACCTCTTTGGGAAAATCCTTGTTTGAAGCAAATTTCTTATAAGCATCAACTATTTTTTTATTAACATTAATAACTCTTTTATAATCAACTTGGTAATGATAATCATAAGAAGTATCAATTACATTTAAAGCATGGACTAAATTATGAGTTTCAGAACCCTTCTTTGATTTGTTACCTGAAGTATCAAGTAGTTTTTTCCAATTTTCATAAGTAATAGAATAAGTATTATTATCTTTACAGTAATCTAAAATATCCCTAAAATGATCCTCAATATAACAACAATAACTAGTATTAGGATTCCATAACTTAATATCCTTTGATTTAAACAAAGAAAGTAATTTTAACAATTTATTTTTATCCATAATACCTCCTAATCATCAATCTCTTTAATAAAATATCTAAAAACCTCAACTAAAACATTAACTACAATACTATTACCTGGTTGACGATAACGTCTTTCCCTTGAGATATTTTTACTTAAAACTTTTTCATAATCATCATGATCATAACCCATCAAAAGAAAACATTCTCTTGGTGATAACATCCTATAACGTTTACCCTCATTTTCTAAATACTCAAGCATTCCAGCATTAGGAATACGATCTTGTTTTGTCATCAAAGTAAAAGCATAATCATAGTTATATTTACCATTTTCATATAACCTTTTATTGTTTCGCCACATCTTATCACGATAAGGAGTATGAGGTGGTTGAGCTTCATCTGCTTCTTCTTTGAATTTAGACTTACTATAATCATCCATTATAAATTCACTCAAATGAGGAGTAACAGGTGGTTTATAACGATTAAAAATAATTTCATCAATTTTTAAATCTTTTGACTCTTTTACATATTTACCATTATAATTTCTAATACTAATCGCAAAACAACGTTTTCTTTTTTGAGGAATATTAAAATCATAAGCATTTAATATTCCATCAAAAGTAGTATAACCTAATTTTTTTAACTTGTTTTTCCATTCATTGTAATCATCTATATTTTTAACACTTAAAATACTTTCTACATTTTCCATAAGTAAATACTTAGGTAGTTTTGAAGGATCTATTTCATTTATCTCATCCATTATTCTTTCTACTTCCCAAAGTAGTCCAGAACGAGTATTGTCTCCTTTTTTCATACCTGCTCTTTTTCCAGCTAAGGATAAATCTTGACAAGGAAAAGAATAAGTAAACAAATCAACATCTAAATCAACTATATCGCTACCTTTTAATTTTCTAATATCAGGAAAATTGTTATTTCTAATATGAGCAATATATAAATCTTTAAGTTTTTCATCACTTTGTCTCAAAAAACTTTTAGATTCTTTTTTACCATCAAGACTATAGGTAAAATTTTTTAAAAATTTTTTTACTTCATCAATTGAAGGAACACTTATTTCTTCTTTATCTGAATTGTGAATAGCATCATAAGATATTACAGCATCAATATCCCATTCTGATATTCCTACAACTTCAAAATCAAAATTTTCATCAACTAATTTTGAAAGGGCTTTTCGTTGTGACCCTATGCCAGCGAAAGCTTCAAACATTCTTACCTTCTTCATTATCTCCAACACCTTTCAGTTAGTTTTAATTAATATATTACTATTATACCATGTATAGTTTAAGATGTAAATTAATGAAAAAAGAACTTTTATAGTCCTTCATTCAAAATTAATTTAGGTTTTAAGTAAGTAACTAATTTTTGAAATTTTTTTAACAAAAATTCTATTAGATATATTGTTATAATAGCAAATAAGAAATTAAGTATTACAAAAATTAAAGTTTTACTATAATAGTTAAATCTATTAAAAATATCTAAATTAGCTATAAGATAACCAAAAAATCGTTGGTTTAAATACATTGGTAAACTTACTTTTTCTAAAAAATAAAATACTTTATTACATGAAAAGTTATAAGTAATAGTTTTTTGACTAAAAGCGATAATTATTCCTATAGCAAATATGATAAGACAAAAATAATAAATTGAATTAGGTATTTCAGATGTTTGGGCACAAACCAAAATTGATATAAAACAAATTATTTCTAAACCTGTAAGTAAATATCTACCTAGTTTAGTAAAATCTATTGTTTTTAGTTTTTGACAAATATAGTGACAAACAACTCCAATATTTAAAGCTAAAAATCCTCTAATTAAACCTTTGTAGTAAAAACCACGCCATGAATATGGAATAAATAAAGATTTGAATTCATGCGAAAGATAACCTCCTAATAAAATTATTATTATTGGAGCTATTAATAAGGAATAATTATCTTTATATTTTAAAAGTAAGGGATATATAACTAACATACAAATTAACATAGCAGAGATATACCAAGAAATAACATTAATGTCTTCCATACGAAAACCTGCCATACCTAATAAAAATAAATCCCATAAACCTGTAACCCACTCAAAAATAGTTCGAGAATCAATAGCTATTAAAATAATTAATAGTAGGACAAATGAAAATAAGACATAGGGAAAAAGTTTTTTTATTTTACGCCATAAAAATTTCCATGTTGACCTACAAATACTTTCTTCGTTTTTGTTTTTAAAAGCTGATACTGCCATTAAAAATCCTGACACTATAAAGAAAAAATCAACTCCAATAGATCCTCCTATAAATAATTTTGTTTCATTATATCCTAACCATTTACTATGTCTAATAACTATCATTAAACAAAAAACAAACTTCCAAAAACTTATTATTCCATTATGTTTGTTGGTAGTAAGTGCCCCCCCCCATTTGCTATTTGCTACCATTTTACTTCACCTCAATTTTACTACTTTTATTATAAATTATTAATAAAAAAATTCAAAAATTAAATATATATCTAGTTTAACATAAATTCTTTTTTTATTCAATTAAACTAACAAAAAACAAGCTTGGTTGCTTGTCTTGTCCATTTAAAATACTATTATGAAGATGCTTTTACTGTAGTGCTACCCTTTTTAGCTACTCCATTTTCAATAGTTACATCATATCCACCAACTGTAATTGTACCACTAACAACTACTCCATCACTCATAGATAAACTAACTGATGTTGGTTTGTCACCTTTTACTGATATAGTTGTATCTGTGTATACTGTTGGAACTGTGTAATTTGCATCTTGTAACATTTGAATTGCAATATGATCTTCTAGTGCTTTAATATATCCATTTGCACTTTGTTCTGCAGCTCCCTTTTTAGCAGTTTCAATAACATTTAAAATAAGTGGTGTTGCAATTAAAGCGATTACTGCTAAAATTACGATAACTGCTAAAAGTTCAATTAGTGTGAAACCCTTTCTACTTTTCATTTTCTACCTCCTTTATCATATTTAATATATCATATACTACCTTTATTAGTCAAGATGAGCTATCTTTTTAAAATTAAAAGTATGCTTTTTAAAACATACTTTACTTTTTACTTTTTGTAGATGTTAATTCAACAAATTTTTCAAGTTTAGTATAATAGTAAATACTACCTAAAACAAGAGTTATAATAGTAAATATTATCATACCTAAGAAAAACAATCCATAATACCAAAAGTAACTAATACAATGAAAACCACAAATTATCACATTGATTAAAAAGATTAAACAAACGATAGGTATACTATAAGCTAAACAGAATGATAATTTTCCATAAGAAGTTTTTAAAAATTTCTTACTTTGTTCTTTCATTTCATAACTACTCATATTATATAGCCCCATATATTACTCCTTCCTAATATCCTAATTGTTTTAACCAATTATTTATTTGATTTTGCGAATTTCTAACATCTTGTCCTTTAATAGAAAGTCCCTCTAACACCACAGAAGAACTAAGTTTACTTTTGATTGTATCATAAGTATTAGCATTCCCACTTCCCTCATGAGTGTTAAATGGAATAATTGTTTTTCCACTAAAGTCATAACTTTCTAAGAACGTATAAATAATCATTGGCATATCTTCATACCAAATAGGATAACCTATAAAAATTATATCATAATTACTAAAATTAGCCAATTCATTTTTTATATTAGGACGAGCATTATTATTTTTTTCAGCAAGTGCTTGAGTTTGGGTTTCTTCATAACTTTCTGGATAAGGAACTTCTGGTTCAATTTTATACATATCTGCATTTGTATAATCTTTTATGTAGTTAGCAAACACTTCAGTATTACCAATTTCAATGTTCCCAACTGCATAATTTTCACCTGTGCGTGAAAAATACGCAATTAAAATTTTAGGTTTTT
>CANQER010000068.1 GCA_947595415.1 uncultured Bacilli bacterium | reverse complement strand
CATTTGCTATTTGCTAACATACCTCTTCCCTACTTTCTTATCCATTATTAATATACCATTAAATTAATATTTATTCAAGTATATTTTTTAAACATATTTTATAATAAAACTTGATTAAACACCTTTTTTATGCTATCATGTTATATGTGAAAGCAATTTATATGCGCTCGTAGCTCAATTGGATAGAGCGTTTGACTACGGATCAAAAGGTTTCGGGTTCGACTCCTGACGGGCGCGCCATATGAAATTCAAAGTTATGAACAATCATAACTTTTTTTATACAAAAAAGGAAATCAATAAGATTTCCCAAAAATAACCATATGTTTAGCAGGTTTACCACAACATACACATTTATCAGATAAATGTTCCTCATCAAATGGAATACAACGACTAGAAGCCCCTCCAGTTTGGAACTTAATTTCATCTTCACATTCCTCATTGCCACACCACATAGCTTTAATAAATCCACGTTTACTATTAAACTTCTTAACCATTTCTTCCATATTAGTAGCAACATCAATATTACTATCCAAAAACTTCTTAGCCTTATTATACATATCCTTTTGCATAGTCTCTAATATAACAGGTAGCTTTTCTTCAATATCATTTAAAGAAACATCAACCTTTTCTCTTGTATCACGTCTTACTACAACAACCTTATCATTTTCCAAATCCTTAGGACCAATTTCTATACGAGTTGGAATACCAAGTAACTCTTGTGAATTAAACTTCCAACCAGCTGACTTATCAGATAAATCAATATTAGCCCTAATTCCAGCCTTATTTAATCTATCCAAAATTTCATTAGCTTTATTAACCACCTTTTCATCATTCATAGAAATAGGTATTACCATAGTTTGAACAGGTGCAATCCTTGGAGGTAAAACAAGTCCACTATCATCACCATGAACCATAATAATAGCTCCAATAATTCTTGTTGAAAAGCCCCAAGATGTTTGATTAACATATTCATATTCATTATTTTTATTAATAAATTTTACATCAAACGCTTTAGCAAAACCATCTCCAAAGAAATGACTAGTACCTGACTGCAAAGCCTTACCATCATGCATCATAGCCTCAATAGTATAAGTAGCTTCAGCTCCAGCAAACTTTTCACTATCAGTCTTACGTCCCTTGATTAAAGGAATAGCTAAATCCTCAGTTACAAAATCATAATAAACATCAAGCATCATTAACGTTCTATCCATAGCTTCCTTTTTACTAGCATGAATAGTATGTCCTTCTTGCCATAAAAATTCCCTTGAACGTAAAAATGGTCTAGTAGTTTTTTCCCATCTTACAACAGAACACCATTGATTATAAAGTTTAGGTAAGTCACGATATGATCTAATCTTTTTTTGCCAATGATCACAAAACAATACCTCAGAAGTAGGTCTTACACATAACCTTTCTTCTAATCTTTCAACTCCTCCATGAGTAACCCAAGCAACCTCTGGGGCAAATCCTTCAACATGTTCAGATTCTTTTTGAAGTAAACTTTCAGGAATTAATAAAGGTAAACTAACATTAGAAACCCCAGTATCCTTAAAACGTTTATCAAGTCTATTCATTATATTTTCCCAAATTGCATAACCATTTGGTTGATAAACCATAAATCCTTTAACTCCAGAATAATCACACAATTCAGCTTCTTTAACAACATCTGTATACCACTTCGCAAAATCAACATCACGAGCAGTAATCGCTTTCACAAATTTTTTTTCCATCATATCACCTTTTTTATTATATTTTTATTATAAGTAAATCATTACCATGATCTAAAATTATCTTTTTAATATCGTTAAAGCTTACAAAAACAGTCGCTTTATTAGTATTAGGATGAAATCCCACCCTAGTTTGACCAACTAAATCTTTATCAAAAACAAATATTACTGTTTTACTATCATCATTTATTACCCCGAAGGGAGAAACATAACCATTTTTTAATTTTAGGTATTTATCAAGTCTTTCTTCAGATCCAAAACTAAGTTTAGAAGATCCTATTTTTTGAGCTAATTGTTCTAAATTAATTGTTTTACTATGTAGACAAGATACCACAAAGTGATTCTTACCTTTTTGATCACGTAAAAACAAATTTTTACAGATATACCCTTTATCTAGTAAACCCAGTTTATCCATATCTTCGATAGTATGAACTTCATCATGATAAATAATATCATATTTTATATTTTTACTATCTAGTAACTTTAAAACTTCCTCCATGTTTCCTCCCTAATTTATACTACCTAATTCTATCACAATACGTATAAATTGTCAAAATATGAATATTATATATTGACAATATCAAATTGTAATGTTATAATTCATTTATCGGGAAATAGCACAACTTGGTAGTGCACTTGGTTTGGGACCAAGGGGTTGCAGGTTCAAATCCTGTTTTCCCGACCATTTAGTTTATAAACCTTGTTTCAAGGTTTTTTTATTATGGTAAAAATACGTGACTATATCTAATGTCAGGTATTTTTTTAATGTATACTTACCTAATAACTTATGATATAATAAAGTTAGAAAATATAACATTTAAAAGGAGCTTATTATGAATGAAGATTTAAAGTTAATTAAGAAAAAATATGGCGAAAATATGGCTCATTTTTGTAGAGATTATTTCCCTATTCTTTTAGAACAAAAAGGGTTATTACCTAAATTACTATTAGAGCACTTTGAACCAAGTAAATTTCTTTATGACGACATAGTAAAACATAATATACAGGGAAACTTTAAAGATTTTATCTATAGTTTAGTAAATGTTGAAAATATTGATGAAGACATACCAACTAAATCTCCTAAAGAATTATTAAGTGAAGCTGGTTATGATTTATATGAATGTAAGACTGAAGAAGATATCCAAAGTTTTAGAAAATACTACCAACCAAATGAAGAACTTTGTACCTTTCATGGAGGAAGATTAAACCATTGTCATGTATTTTTTGCTGTAAAAAAAGATGTTGATAAAATAAGAAGACAAGATTTTAAAGAACCTAAAAGACAAGATTTGTATGGTACATCAGTTATCAGTATTCAATTTGAAAAAGATTCATCTCATTTATTATCGATAAAAAATAGATATAATCATAGAGTAGTTAATCCTGATGCTACATTTTCTAATAACTTAGATAATATCATTCCAGGTTTAACTAAAAGTTTTGAAAAATACTATGGAATGGTTCAAACATTTAAACTTAAAAACTCCAATTTCGAAATACCATCTTATGTATGTACCAAAAAAGGGAAATATTACAAATATAATAATGAATTACATGGTATTTATTATTGCCCAAATAATATAATTATAGATACTAATGGCATACACAAATTTGAAGATGAAAAATATATTGTGATGGATTATTTGATATTAGATTTAGTTAACAAAAAGATAAGTTTATATGATAAAAGAATAAGGGAAAGTTTTCATAAAACCATAGGAGAAATAGAAAAGATAAATGTTTTAAATACTGATTATGGTAAAGAAGTAACTATAACTAATAAAAATAATGAAAAAATTATTATTAAATTAGATAAAGAAAATAAAATAATTGGATATATAAATAAAAACATAGAAAAAATAGAAGATAACTTTTTGAATAATAATATTTATTTAACAGAAATTGATTTACCTAATGTTAAAATAATAAGGGATGGTTTTTTGGCTTTTAATAAAGCGATAGATGAAATAAGTTTACCTAATGTTGAAAAGATAGGTAATGATTTTTTAGATTCTAATGAAGTACTAGATCAAATAAGTTTACCTAATGCAAAAATAATAGGCGATAGGTTTTTACCTTCTAATCAAATATTAAATCAAATAAGTTTACCTAACGTTGAAAAAATTGGTGATGATTTTATGAGATGTAGCCAATATTTGGAAAAAGTAAATTTACCTAATGTTAAAATAATAGAGGATGGTTTCTTATATGATAATATTAAATTAAGAGAAATTGACTTGCCTAATGTTGAAAAAATAGGTTATGATTTTTTAGATTCTAATGAAGTACTAGATCAAATAAATTTACCTAATGTAAAAGAAATTTTGGGTTTATTTTTACCTAGAAATATAGGACTTAAAAAAGTTAGTTTGCCTAATGTAGAAGTGATAGGTGATGGTTTTTTAAATTCTAATGAAGCACTAGATCAAATAAGTTTACCTAATGTAAAAAAAATTTTGAGTTCATTTTTAGATATAAATATAGGACTTAAAAAAGTTAGTTTGCCTAATGTTGAAATAATAGGAAATGATTTTTTAAATTATAATAACGTACTAGATCAAATAAGTTTACCTAGTGTAATAGAGATTGGCGATTGTTTCTTAGAGAATAATAAAAACTTAAAAGAACTTGATTTACCTAACGTAAAAAAGATAGGAAAGAAATTTTTATGTCACAATCAAAAATTAACTCAAATAAATTTGCCTAGTGCTGAAATAATAGGAAATAAATTTTTACGATATAATTTATATTTAAAAAAACTGGATTTACCATATATAAAGGAAATATATGATGATTGTTTAAGCTTTAACATAAAACTAAGGGAATTAAATTTACCTAATGTTGAAAAAATAGGTAGTTATTTTCTAGGAGGTAAAAATAGGCATAAAATAGCAGTAAATGCTCCTAATTTAATAACAATAGAGCCTAATCAAGCTACTGACAGACTATTTGTAATAGCACAACAAAATGAAAAAAAAGGAGGTAGGAAATTATGAAAAAATTAAAAATTGAAAAAATAAATGGATTTAGATACTTCCTAAAAGATAAAAACAATAATACTTATGAACTACATCTTGAGTTTCATGATACAGAAAGTATTATTAAAAGTGGAGATATTATTTATTTAGATGAATATTTACTTAATCAAAATACGCTATTAACTTTTGGCAAATTAAACAGTAAATATGGCAAAGAAATAAAGGATGATGATAAAGATATAATTGTAATTGAAAGTGATAATAAAAGAATAACTTTAAAAAGACTTTATGGTTAAAATACTTGTCTTATTAAAATAAGTATAATAAAAACCCCATTTCTTAAAAATAGAACTGGGGTTTTATCATATATCATAAAGTTACTTTTTAACGTTAATTTTTTCTTTTTTTAATTTTGTCTTATAATTATTTGCTCTTGAAATTTCTTTAGAAATTTGAATTAATTTCATATTATACTTTTTCTTAGAAATTTGTAATTCAGAACAAATCTTATTAACACGTTTTTCAGCAGATGTTAAATTATTAGTAACAATTGCATATATATTAGTTTTTAAAATATATCTACATTGTCCATCTAATTGAACATATCCTAACACATATGGTTCAGCAAAAAAGTTTAATTCACTAATTTGAGCTAATTTTTCTAAAGCAAGTTCTGCATTTAAAGAAAGTTGGTAATGAAGTTTACTTTCACTATATCCTAAATTAATACATTTTTTTAAAACTAATAATAAATATTCTTCTAATTTTGGATATAAAGCTTTAGCTGTACTACTATCTGTATAAAACTCTAAATTTTCATACAAATTTTTCATATACTTATTATATTTGGCACTAAGTCTTTCTACATTAGCTTTTTTAGATACATCTAAATTTCTAACATCTTCTAAACTATTATTAACAATATGAATATTTTCTAATTTTTCGATTTTCATAAAATACCTTCCTTTTTAAAAATTTCTGTTATTCTAACACTGGGATAAGATTTTGTCAAGTATTTAGTAAAATTTCCCAGATTTTATATATTAATAGTCATACGTTTTATTTTTTGAATGGTTTGTTTTATTTTATAACCTTT
>CANQER010000067.1 GCA_947595415.1 uncultured Bacilli bacterium | reverse complement strand
TTTAAAGAAGCAGCAATATATGCAGGATTAAAACATGCAAAAGGTGATTACGCTGTAATAATAGATGCAGATTTACAACACCCTCCTCATCTTATAATCGATATGTATAAAGCTATCAAAGAAGAAGGATATGACTCTGTAGCTTGTAAAAGAACCAATCGTAAAGGAGAACCACTTCTAAGAAGTTTAGGAGCTAAAATCTTCTACAAACTAATGAATCTAATATCTAAGACAAAATTTGTCGATGGAGCTACAGACTATAGAATGATGAAGAAAAAAATGTATCAATCAGTTTTAGAACTTGGTGAATACAATCGTTTTAGTAAAGGATTATTTGAATGGGTAGGTTTTAAAACAAAATGGATAGGATTTGAAAACGTTGAAAGAAAAGCAGGAGGAAAATCAAGAATTCCATTTTTTAAATCAGTCAGTTATGCAATCGAAGCTATTGTATCATTTTCCACAGCCCCTTTAATGTTAGCTGTTGGAATAGGTTTGCTTTTTTGTATAATATCATTCATAATGATAATTGTAATAATCGTAAAAACCCTTATGCTTGGAGATCCAACTAGTGGTTGGCCATCACTAGTATGTATCATATTTATGATAAGTGGAATTCAACTATTTTGTCTAGGTATTATAGGTGAATATCTAGCTAAAATGTATATCGAAACTAAAAAAAGACCAATTTATATCATCGATGAAACAGAGGAAGATGTAGATGAATAAGTTAAAAATATTTCTATCATTTATAATTCCTCTTCTCATAACTTGTCTTGTTTTTTATTGTAAAGGTTTTTTTACTACCAACACTTATTTAGTAGGTGACTTACAAGCTCAATATGTATCCCTTTTTTCCTATTTAAATGAACTAAGTAACTACTCATTTAGTAAAGGATTAGGAGGAGGACTAATAGGTACTTTTTCATACTATCTAGCAAGTCCTTTAAACATATTAATTTTGTTTGTATCTAAAACCCATATCCAAGATGCAATGCTTTTAATAACCATCATAAAAATAAGTTTATGTGGTTTAACCATGTATTTATATTTGCGTCATAAATTTCCTAAACTAGGATCTATCATTCTAGTTTTCTCAACCATATATGCTTTAATAGGTTATACAACTAACTTTTACTTTAACATTATGTGGTTAGATGGTGTTTATTTTGCTCCATTAATCTTATATGGAATCGATAGAATAATAGCTAATAAAAGTAGTCTTCTTTATGGAATAAGTCTAGCTTTAGCTATTATATCTAACTACTATATTGGTTATATGTTATGTATATTTTCAGTAATATACTTTGGATTAGAACTTGTTAAAAACTTCCATTTAAAAGATAAATATGGTCATATAATTGTTAAATTTATCATAACTTCCCTTATTGCAGGGTGTACTGCTGGTGTACTTATTATCCCAACTTTAGTTGAACTACAATCATCAACTAAAGCCTTTAGTCATGTTATTCCAAGGGATTTTTCAATCAATTTTAACATATTTGATATTTTATCTAAAACCTATATTGGTTCGCATATGTATGCAAATATAGTAAACAGGCAAACATTTCATATTTATACCTCAATATTTATTTTGCCACTAGTTTATTTTTACTTCATAAATAAAAAAATACCATTAAAAAATCGTATTAGTTCATTAGTAGTTTTACTAATATTTATAGCTAGTTTTATGTCACCATTTTTAAATATGGTTTGGCATGGATTTAAATTTCCAATAGGATTAAATGGTCGATATTCATTTTTGTTTTCCTTATTTTTAATCTTAATTGGGATAGAATCATTTACTAAACTCAAAAACATTTCTAAAAAACAATACATGATCTTTTTAACAGGTTATTTAATTATTACCTATGTAGTACTACTTTTTAACTATTCATATGTTCAAAAAGTTGGTCTTTATATATCAGTATTTTGTATGGTGTTATACCTTTTAATACTATATAACTTTAAAGTCAACAAAGAAAAAGAAAACATCCTTAAATTAATTCTTATCTTATTAGTATTTTCAGAACTGTTGTTTAACTTCTATATTTGTATTAGAAATTATCGTCATATATCTAAACAAGAGTATACTGATACAATTGAAATAGTAGGTAAATATATAGATAAATATAATGATCATACAAGTAGAATTGAAAAAAACTTCAACTTAACTAAACTAGATAGTCTACTTTATGGTTATAATGGTGTTACTTTCTTTCTATCTGGAAGTAATACTAAACAAGTAAACTATTTATCTAACAATGGATTTACTAGTAGTGATAATGTTATATTCTATTTAAATGGTAATACACCTTTACTAGATGCGATATTAAATATTAAGTATTTGATGTTAAAAGGAAGTAGTCATAATTACTATAAAAAAATAGATGAATTTTACTTTTCTTGTTGTCAATTTGATTCTTATAACATTTTAAAAGTACCAGTTAATATCTATGAAAATCCTTACCATTTAGGTCTTGGTTTTATGGTAGATAAACGTATTTTAAACTTTACTGATGAATTTATAAAATCAAAAGATTATACTAATTTTAGTTTTCAAAACTATACTTTAAATACAATGCTTGATAATGATATAGATTATTTTAAAAGTTTAAAAAGAACTTATGTTGATGATCAAACTTATCTATTTGATGTTAATGATAAAGATTTATATGCTACTGTACCAATATTTAATATAACTGATAAATTGTATATTTATATTGATGATAAACTAGTAAATATATATGATCCTCATAGTTTTGGTATCTTTAGTTTAAAAAACAACTATAAAAATAAACAAGTTAAATTAACTATTAGGGGAAGTGATGAATACAACTTAGCTGCTTATCCTGAAATATTTAGTTTTGATAAGGTTAATTTTGAAAAATCTATAAAACAACTTCAAAAGAATAGTTTAAATGTTACTTATAATAAAAATGGTCATATAAAGGGTAATATTACAGTTGATAAAAGGAATATTTTATTTACATCCATTCCTTATGAAAAAGGTTGGGAAGTATATGTTGATGGTAAAAAAACAGATTATGTAAGTTTACTAGATGCCTTTATAGGGGTTAAACTTACTAAGGGATATCACAATTTAGAATTTAAGTATAAAACTCCTTACTTTTCTTTAGGATTAATAGTAAGTATTATATCTATAATTTCATTTATAATATATATGATTTTTGAAAAACATATAATTAAATGGATTATGAAGTTTTATAGAAAATATGAAGAAGTTATAAATTATTTGATATTTGGATTTTTAACTACTGTTGTTAGTATTGGATCTTATGTTTTATTTGCGAGACTGTTTAATATCAATTATATTATAAGTAGTATTTTATCTTGGGTGTTTGCTGTTACATTTGCTTTTGTAACTAATAAGATATTTGTGTTTAAAAGTATCAATAAAAAATGGTTAAAAGAGGTATATAGGTTTTTTAAGTATCGTATTATATCTTTACTTATTGATGTAGGACTTATGATTGTTTTGGTTGATTTAATTAAAATAGATGATGTGATTGCTAAAGTAGTTGTTCAATTTTTAATAGTTGTTATTAATTATTTGTTTAGTAAGTTATTTGTATTTAAAAATTGATATTTTATAAAGAAAGAGTGATATTGTGATAGAAAGATTAGAGAGTATTGAAAAACGTTACTTAGAGTTGAATGAAAAACTTATGGATCCAGAGGTATTTGAAGATGTTTCTTTGACGACTAAACTTTCTAAGGAGCAAGCTAGCCTAAAGGATAGTTATGAGGCTTATCAAACGTATAAAAAGCTTAATAGTGATTTAAAGGAAGCTATGGAGATGGCTCATGATAAGGAGTTAGGGGAGTTTGCGAAGGAGGAAGTTTTAAGATTAGAAGAAGAGATTAAAGATTTGGAAAGTAAGATTGAGATTTTACTTTTACCAAAGGATCCTAATGATGATAAAAATGTTATTGTGGAAATTAGGGGAGCTGCTGGAGGAGATGAAGCTAACATTTTCGCAGGTGATTTATTTAGAATGTATAGTCGTTATTGTGAAAAAAACAATCTAAATATTACTGTTTTAAATAGTGTTGCTTCAGCTGCAGGTGGTTTTTCGCAAATTGAGTTTATGGTTAAGGGGGATAATGTTTATTCCAAACTTAAGTATGAAAGTGGGGCTCATCGTGTTCAAAGGGTACCTGAGACTGAAACTCAAGGTCGTGTTCATACTTCTACTGCGACAGTTTTGGTTATGCCTGAAGCTGAGGATGTTGATGTCGATATAAAACAAGCAGACTTACGTATTGATGTATATCGTAGTGGAGGTTGTGGAGGACAAGGAGTTAATACTACTGATAGTGCAGTTCGTATTACTCATATTCCAACTGGGATAGTGGTTACTTGTCAAAATGAAAGAAGTCAAATTCAAAATAAGGAACATGCTATGCAAATACTACGTTCTAGAATTTATGATTATATGAATAGTATTCATGAAAAAGAGATTGAAAGTGAAAGGAAAAGTAAGATTGGTACTGGGGATCGTTCTGAGAAGATTAGGACTTATAATTATCCTCAAAATCGTGTAACTGATCATCGTATTGGTTTTACTTTGAATGCTTTAGATCGTGTTATGGAAGGAGATTTGGGTAAAATTATTGATGCTTTAATTGTAGAGGATCAAAATCGTAAATTAAGGGGTGATTAGTTTGAAAAAGAAAACTTCAAAAACTGAGCTTATTTGTCCTAATTGTGGGACTGTTACTTCTATTCAAAGGAAAAATAGTCGTTTAAAAAGACTATATCATTTGAAGTATCTTTATTGTTATAAATGTCAAATTGTGACTAATCAAATTGAGATAAAAGATAAGGATGTTGTAGAAAAAGAGTTAGTTAATAAAACTCATTTAACTAAGGATGATTTAAAGGTGTTGTCTTTGATAAGAAAGGGTTAAGATGAATGATTTAGATTATTTGAAAAAGTATCTACCTAAAGAACAATTGGATAATGGTATAAAGTTATTAAAAAAAGGGATTCCTGTTCAATATATTGTTGGGGATGTTGATTTTTATGGGAATAAGATTAAGGTTTCTAATAAGGTATTGATACCTCGTTTTGAGACTGAGGGTTTAGTTTCTAAGGTTTGTTTGTGGGCTAAGGATAAAAAGGGATTGGATGTTTTAGATTTAGGGACTGGATCTGGTTGTATAGCGATCACACTTAAGAAGATGTTAGATGATTCTAAGGTAGTGGGTATTGATATATCTAGTGATGCTTTAAAGGTAGCTATTAATAATAGTAAGCTTAATGATTGTGATGTTGATTTTTATATAAGTGATATGTTGGATGATGTGGTTGGTAGGTTTGATATTATTGTTTCTAATCCTCCATATATTAGTTATGATGAAGAGATTATGGATATAGTTAAAAATAATGAACCTCATATAGCTTTATATGCTGCTAATAATGGTTTATATTATTATGATAAGATTTTAAGGGTAGTTAAGGATTATTTGAAACCTAATTATTTGTTGGCGTTTGAGATTGGTTATAAACAAGGTAGGGATGTTTTAGATTTAGTTAGTAAGTATTTACCTGGTAGTTATAGTAAGGTATGTAAGGATTTATATGGTAAAGATAGATATGTTTTTATTAGTGATGGTGAGATTTGTATTGATTAGTGTATGGTTTATGTACACTTTTTTGTTTACATATTTGTTAATTTATGGTATATTAGTAATGGATAAGAAAGTAGGTAATAGATATGTTAGCAAATAGCAAATGGGGGGGGGTATTTAGGAAATAGTAAATATAATAATGATACCTAAAAGTCATGTTTTAAGCATGGCTTTTTGTTGT
>CANQER010000066.1 GCA_947595415.1 uncultured Bacilli bacterium | reverse complement strand
TTATAGGAGGATATATAATTGGTAAAACAAGTAGTAAACGAGGTTGGTTAGAAGGTGTTAAGTTTTCTTTAATACTGATAGTTTTAATTATGCTTTTTAAATACTTAGGTTTAGGAAATAAAATTATTTTTAAAGATTTTATTTATTATTTAATTTTAATTATTTCTTCTGTTTTTGGAAGTATGATTGGTATAAATAAAAAAAGCGAAAAAAAATAAAAAATTTTTTTATTTTTTATATTTGTTTATAAATTCTTCTTTGTATTCTAATAAGGTATCGTTTTTAATGGCTTCTCTTAATTCTTCAGTTAGTTTGATTAAAAATCTAATATTGTGAATAGAAAGTAGTCTTCCCCCTAGTGATTCGTTACATACTACTAAGTGTCTAATATAAGCTTTGGTATAATTTTTACACGTATAACAGTCACAGTCTTCTTCTAGTTTAGTAAAATCTTCTTTATATTTAGCATTTTTGATATTTATATTACCATATCTTGTATAAGCATGACCATGTCTAGCTAAACGAGTTGGTAAAACACAATCAAACATATCTATTCCTCTTATTACTCCTTCTATTATATCAATAGGATCTCCTACTCCCATTAAATATCTAGGTTTATCTTTAGGAAGGTATTCTGTAGAGTAGATAATAGCTTTATACATATCTTCTTTAGATTCACCATCATTAGCGACTCCTCCTACACTATAACCATCAAAGTCTAATTTAACTGTTTCTAAGGCAGAGAATTTTCGTAAATCTTGATAAGCCCCTCCTTGAACAATTCCAAATAAAGATTGGTTAGAATTATTGTGGACATCTTTACCTCTTTTAGCCCATCTAATAGTTCTTTCAACACTTTGTTTCATATATTCATAACTTGCACTGGCAGCAGGACATTCATCAAAACTCATGGCTATATCACTATCTAGTTTGTTTTGAATTTCAATTGATAATTCTGGGGTTAAAAACAAAGGTTCTCCATTGATATGACTTTTAAATTTAACTCCTTGTTCACTTATATCTTTAGCTTTAGCTAAGGAAAATACTTGAAATCCCCCACTATCAGTTAAAATTGGACCATCATAATTCATAAATTTGTGTAATCCTCCTGCTTTTTTTATTGTATCAGCAGATGGTCTTAACCATAAATGATAAGTATTAGCTAAAATAACTGCAGAATTTATTTCTTTTAACTCTTCAGGGGTTAATGTTTTTACATTAGCAAGAGTTCCTACAGGCATAAACATAGGTGTTTCAAAAGTACCATGATTAGTTTCTAACTTACCATATCTTGCTTTGGTATTTTTTTCTTCTTTTAGTAATGTATATTTTATTTTCATAATGCACCTCAATAAACATATTATATCTAAGTTTTTTTAAAATTACAACAATCTTTCTTCAATTATTTTTTTAGCATCTTCTAGTTTCATTTTTCTAGAACCTTTTAAGTATATTATTTTATTATCAATATCTATTTTACTTAAATACTTAAGTAATTTATCTTTATCGTTAAAATGAATACCCATATTTATGTATTTAGTAAAACTACCATAGGTTATAACCATTAAATTAGGAATTTTAACTAGTTTTGTTTTTATTTTTTTGTGGTATTTTTTACTATATTTACCTAACTCTAAAATATCACCTAAAATAACTATTTTATCTTTAGGTATGGTTTTAAATAGATCTAAAACAGGAAATAATGATTCAATTGAGGCGTTATAACAATCATCTATTAAAGTAGTATTTTTTAAATTGGTAATATTTAGTCTTTGTTTTAAAGGTTTAAAATTATTAATTGTTTTAATAATATCTTCTATTTTTATTTTATATATTAGACCAATTTGAATAGCGATTAATATATTAGTTATAAAAGATTTACCTATTATATTAGTAGCTATTTCATATTCTTTAAAATTGTATTTGATTTTAAATTTAGTATTGATTAGATTAGTTTTTATATCATAAGCATAAATATCATCCATTTTGTCAAACCCACATCTATATACAGTTTGTTTTAAAATGGGGATTTTTTTTAACAATTCGTCATTATTATTGATAACTAGTTTTCCATAATTCATTCCTTTTAATATTTCTAGTTTAGCTTTTAATATGTTTTTTTTAGATCCTAAATAGCCAATATGAGATGATCCTATATTAGTTATAACAGCGATATCTGGATTTGCATAACTACTTAGTTTTTTTATTTCCCCTAAATGGTTCATTCCCATTTCAAGAACAATAATATCGTGTTTTTTGGAAGTGTTTAAAAGGGTTTTAGCTACCCCTATTTCATTATTGTTGTTGTCGATACTTTTTAAAACTTTGTATTTGTTTTCAAGAATTTGAAATATTAACTCTTTAGTTGAAGATTTACCAACACTACCTGTAATAGCTATTAAAGGAATATGGAATTGTTGTTTATGAAAAGAAGCTATTTTAAGTAAAGCATCTTTACTACTTTCAACAATTATAATAGGTATTTTATAATCTTTTTTTGGTTCTTTTTCTAGTATTAAAACACTAGCTTTGTTTTTAATAGCTTCCAAAATAAAATCATGTCCATCAAAATTTTCTCCTTTTATAGCAATAAAAACATCGTTTTTTTTCACCTCTCTACTATCAATTTTAAAATTATTTATCTTTTTACATTCATAAGGATATAGTAAATATCCATCTATTAAATACATCAATTGATCTAATGACATAATATCACTCCAGTTTGAAAAAGTAATCTAATAGCCTAGATTCTACTATATCATATTCAATCATATCTTCTGGGTGCCACTGAAGACCTATAAAAAATTTTTTAGTTTTGACTTCAATACTTTCTGGAGTATTTTTATAGTAACTACTTACATATTTATCAGCTATTTTTAAATAACTTATATGTCTACTATTTACTTTAATGGTATCTGTTTTTAAAATTTCAAACAATTTTGAGTTTTTTTTAATCTCAATATCATGTACATATTTAAGTTTTTGTTTATGAAAAGATGTTTTAAAGTTATCTAGTTTTCCTTTTAAATATACCCCCATTTCTTGCATACCTAAACAAATACCTAAAATAGGAATATCATTTTTAAAACAATAGTCGATAAATTTTAAATCTTCATAAATAACTTCATCTCCTCCTGGTAAAATTATTTTTTCACATTTTTCTAACATTTCCTTACAAGAAAAATCCATAAGTAATAAAGGTTCATAGTTATATTTATAAGCTAAATCGATTATTTTAGTTGGAACATAAGTAATTAAATTGCCTTCTTTACTTATATCTTTTCTTACTAAAATTCCTAAATATTTCATAAAAATCCTTTCTTTTAATAAAAAAAAGTAATAAACTATTCTAAATTTTTGTTCATTACTTTCATCATTTGATTAACTTGTTTTTGACTAGGAGTTCTTCCCATTTGCATCATCATTGCTTTAATCATTTTTTCATTTATAGGTGGATTTTCTTTCATATATTTTTTCATATATTTACGAGCTAGGAAAAATCCAATTACTCCTCCTATTACTAATCCAACTACTACTTTTAAAAGATCTAGTAAAAATGCTACCCAATCCATATTATCCCTCCTACTAAACATTTTACTAGAAAATGTATTGTATTTCAAGTGTTATAACTAATTATATGTTCTTTTTTTTGCATATAGACGTCTTTAAGCCAAAAATAGTCATTGTTTTCAAAATCACAAACAAATATTTTTTTATTGTATAAGTTAAAAATTTTAAAAATAGGTGAAAAGTTATTTGTTGTGACTAAAATAATACAAGAGTATTTAATATCAATTAGTATTATTTCGTTTAAATAACTATTTTTTAATAAGAAACGTCTTTTATAATTAGTATGATAACGATTACTTATATAATTTGATAAAACTTCAACATTAAAAGGTTTACATATTTGATCGTATAAAGAAATTCCATAATTTAAATAAGGTATTTTTAAATTATAGATATTTTTTAAGGTATTGTATAAACTTTTAGACTTTTCATAATAAGCATTAAAAAAATCGTCTTTAATACTGAATAAATAAAATTTACGCATTATATCACCAGTTTTATTATAACTAGTAATTATGCGTAATTTGTCATATTAAAGGTATTTTTTGATTCTTTCTTTTATTTTTTCGTAATCAAAATTTAAATATTTTAAAACATCATCTTTTTTACCACTTACCCCAAATCTATCAATAGTAATTAAATAATTGTCATTGTAGACAAATCTATGCCAACCATAAGATGAAGCTGCTTCTAAGACAAATTTTTTAACTGTTTTTGGTAAGATTTTTTCTTGATATTCAATTGGTTGATTTAAAAATATATTTACTTCTGGCATACTTACAACCCTTATTCTTATGTTGTTTTTACTTAAATCTAAAGCTATATTAACAGCTAGGGAAACTTCACTTCCAGTAGCGATTATAATTGCATGAGGATTATCAAAATCTAATACTGTATAAGCTCCATAAAAAACATTTTCTGGTTTGGTATTTTGGAGAGTTGGAACTTCGTTTCTAGATAAAACTATACAACTTGGTTTTTTACTTTTTAAAATGTAGGCCCAACTTCCTAATATTTCTTTACCATCAGCTGGTCTAAAAACATTTAAGTTAGGAATTGATCTAAGCATCGCTAGTTGTTCGATTGGTTGATGAGTAGGCCCATCTTCCCCTATTGTTACACTATCATGAGTAAAAATATAAGTAACTGGTAAATTCATAAGACAAGAAAGTCTCATCGCTGGTTTTAAATAGTCTGCGAAAGATAAAAATGTAGATCCAAAAGGACGAAAATTAGATAAAGCTAGACCATTTAAAATAGCTCCCATTGCGTGTTCTCTAACACCAAAACGAATGTTCTTATTATCGTAATTTTTAGAATTTATATCGTAAGAATTTTTTATATAAGCTTTAGTAGAACTAGCTAAATCTGCACTTCCTCCTATCATATTTGGAATATATTTAGCAAGTTCGTTTAAAACTTCACCATTCAAATCTCGTAAAGATTTTTTTTCATTCATATCAAAATGTAAATCTAATTTATTAAAATCTATAATAACATCATTACTTATCAAATTTTTTAACTTACTATTATCACCATTTAAAACAATATTCAAATAATTATGATAGTTAGTTGACCAATCACTATATTTTTTATTACTATGAATAGCTATTTTTTCTCTAAAATAAGCTTTTGCTTCATCTTCTACTTTAAATGGATCTAATGACATATTAAGTTTTCTTTTTAAATTTACAATATCTTCTTTAGCTAATGGTTTACCATGAGATTCATTACTATTTTCCAAAGCTGATCCTTGACCTAAAATAGTTTTAACTTCAATTAAGGTAGGTTTACTATTTTTTTTAGCTTTGGTAATAGCTTTATTAATTTCATCATAACTTTGACCATTTTTAACTAATATAGTATCCCAGCCTAAAGCTTTAAAACGTTGTTCGACAGATTCTGTAAAAGCCATATTAGTAAAACCATCTAATGAAATATTATTAGAATCATATAAAACTATTAAATTATCAAGTTTTAAAGTTCCAGCTAAGGAAGCAGCTTCATAGCTAATACCTTCCATTAAATCACCATCACCAACTAAAACATATACATTGTAATTGATAAGTGAATTACCTTTAAATTCTTTTCTTCCTTTTGGAAATTGATATCTAGATTCTAATATTTTTTCAGCTAGAGCCATACCAACTGCACTAGCTATTCCTTGACCTAAAGGACCAGTTGACATCTCAACACCTGAAGTAACTCCATATTCTGGATGACCTGGTGTTAAAGAACCAATTTTACGAAAATTTTTAAGATCATCAACAGTCAATGGAAAACCTGCCATATGAAGTGTTGCATAGAGTAAAG
>CANQER010000065.1 GCA_947595415.1 uncultured Bacilli bacterium | reverse complement strand
AGTGTCGAGTTTGCGATAGATGCAGCAGAGTTATATTTAGTAGAAAATGGATTATCAGAGATACCAAGTGAAGGAATAAATGTAACAGATTTAAAACTAAAAAATAATAATTTTACAAGTGGAACAATAATAAATAATGGTGGAAAAATAGAGGCACAAAATTTAAGTAATGGAGAGTATTGTGCAAGTGGAGAAAAAGGAAGTATAGAAGTAACTAAAGGAAGTTGTGGAGATATAGTAGTAGATAATAGCTATAAAGATTCAGAATTAAATGGAAGCGATCCAAAAATAATGGGAGATTTAATACCAGTAAAAATAGCAAACGATGGAACAGTAACAAAAGCTAATATAGAAGAAAAGTGGTATGATTATAGCAATCAAGAATGGGCTAATGCAGTAATATTAACAGATAATGCAAATGAGAGTGATTATAACAATTATACAACCCCAATTCCAGAAGAAAAAATAAGAGCTTACTTTGTCTGGATTCCAAGATATAAATATAAGTTATTTAATGTAGAAGAGTATACATCAATAACAACAAGAGATAATAAAGTACAAGAAATAGAAATAGAATTTCAAGGAATAAATGATAAAATTGAAATAGGAACAAAAAAAGATGAATGGTTAACGCACCCAGCATTTACAACACTAAATGTAAGTGGAATATGGGTAGGAAAATTTGAGGTAGGATATAATCAAAATGATACTACAAATGGGGATATAACAGTAGGTAGTAATTGGTCAACGTCAGGAGCAGAAACAACAGCAACATATGATGCAAATTTACCAAAAAAGATAATAGTAAAACCAAATGTGTATTCATGGAGGAATCAAACAGTAAATACCTTTTTCCAAACATTGTATAATTTCGATAAAACTTTAAATAGTCATATGATGAAGAATACAGAATGGGGAGCAGTAGCATATTTGTCTAATTCTCAATATGGAAAATATGGTAATATTAATTATACTATAGACTCAGAAAAAGAAGTATATGTGAACAATTGTAGTTACTATAAAACAGGAATAGCAGGCGAAAGTGTATCAGCAAATGAAACAAGCACTTGTACAAATACCTACAATACAGAAAAAGGAAAAAAAGCAAGTACAACAGGAAATATAACAGGGGTCTATGATATGTCAGGGGGAGCATACGAATATGTAGCAGGATATAGAAAAAATATCACACAAGAATACTTAACTAAAGGTGGATTTACACAAGAACCAACTACACAATATTCAGCTTTAGCAGAATATTTTGATGTTTATGATGATACTACAGATTCAAGTGATAATTATAAAACAAGGAAATTAGGAGATGCAACAGGAGAGATGGGTCCATTTGGCAATTATAATGATTATTATAATAGTAGTTGGTATGGCGATTTAGCTTATTTCGTTACATCTAGTTATCCATGGTTCGTACGTGGTGGCAACTACAGCAATACTACTCATGCTGGAGTGTTCGCCTTCGAAAACTACTATGGTGGTGACTCCTACAGAGATCGTTCCACACGTTTAGTGCTTGCTCCTTGAATTTAAAGCTTAAGCTTTAAATTTTTTTAATCAATAATATAATAAAAAACTATCTCAAAATCATTGAAATAGTTCTTTAACTATCATAAATCTATTTTTTATAAGGACCCTCTAACTCACTAACCTTACAACCAGTAATCAAAGAATACACCCCACTAACTCTTTCCTCTAATCTTAACATATCATCATCATACTTACTATAATTAGTAACTATATCTATATCAATATCCTTTTTAATCTCATTTAAATAAGACCTACCCTTACTACTAAATCCTAACACCCTAATATATCTAATACTATTATATTTACTAGCTTCCTCTTTCGTAAACCCACAAACAATATGAGTAAACATCCTACTCAACTTATTATATGTATACCTCTTAGTTTTAACCTTATCAATCAACTCATCAAAACTGTCACAATCATTAATAACCCTCTTAATCCTTTTATCTAACCCCTCATCAACAGTTTGATATATAGACAAATCATCACTAGTAATAATCTTATACTTAAGATAATTAAAATAACTATCCAAACATAAACTCTTCAAACAATACTTAGTAACAATAAAAGGAACATATAAAGAAATATCCTCATTATTTTTAATCAAATTTCTAATACCACTTGCACTAATAATACTACCATCACTATTAACACTATGAAAATCATTAGTCCTTTTAATACAAACAGGTTTAATATTACTATTTAAACTAATAATCTGTTTAATATAACTTAATCCAAGTAAATCATTAGGACTACTAGGAATAAAATCAGTAAAATGATTTAAAGCCTTTCCTAAAGCAGTAGGATAATTATAACCATCATCTAGGTATTTTTTAACATAACTATCATAATCTTTATTAGTTAATTGAATATTCGCAACTTCTTTTAACTTATCTATATCATTAATCTCACTACCAAAAACCAAAACATCAACCTTTAAATAATCAAGTAAACTAATCGCTCCCTTAGCAAAAATATCAGCACTTTGACTAGCAAAACAAAAAGGTAGTTCAACAACCAAATCAATACCAAACTCCAAACTAATACGAGTTTTATCCCACTTATTTAAAAGACTAATATTACCCCTTTCAGTAAAATTCCCACTTAAAATCAAAACTATGGTTGCATCCTTATACAATTTTTTAACCTCATTTAAATGATATAAATGTCCATTATGAAAAGGATTATATTCACAAATTATTCCCACTTTCATAAAATCACCTATTTATATCATAACATAATTATTTGATTTTTATAAACAAATTATGTATAATTATATCACGAGGTGAAATATGATAATAGATATAACTAAACTACGTAGTGGTATTTGTAAAGAAATATTAATTGACGAAGAAGTAAATATTGATAAACCTACCTTAGAAACAACAGAAATAATTGAACTTAAAAATACCAAAGTAACAGGTGAAATATACAAAGATAACATAAATAATATAATGATTTATATTAAAATAACTGGTATTATGGTTTTACCTTGTTCTATTACCTTAGAACCAACAGACGTTAAAATAGATACCTTAGTAGAAGGTAATTTATTAGAAATTTTAAAAGAAATTGACGAAAATACCAAAAAGTTGGAAAATACTATTGATATTTTACCAATAATATGGGAAAATATATTAATGGAAATTCCCATGCGAGTTGTTAGCGAAAAAGCTAAAGGGATAAAATTAGAAGGAGAAGGTTGGAAATTAATTGAACCAACTGAAGAATAATAAGAAAGAGGT
This sequence comes from uncultured Bacilli bacterium, assembly GCA_947595415.1. Classification (GTDB taxonomy): domain Bacteria; phylum Bacillota_I; class Bacilli_A; order RF39; family UBA660; genus CANQER01. The sequence continues at coordinate 2,599 of CANQER010000065.1, read as the reverse complement.
GTAATAGATGGCTGTACCATTTAGAAAAACAAGCAAAACAAGAAAAAGAATGCGTCGTACACACTATAAAATTAGTGAAAATGCAGTAACTAAATGTCCTAAGTGTGGTAATCCAGTAAGACCACATCGTGTTTGTGCTAGTTGTGGAACATACAAAGGAAAAGAAGTAATAAATATTGAAAATGATACTAAAACAGCTGAATAGTTGTTTTTTTAATGGTTTAATAGTATAATTGTATTGGTGATATAATGAAGAATAAAGGATTTACTTTAATCGAAGTAATTACAGTCGTAACCTTACTTGCAGTCATTAGTTTAGTTACTCTACCAAATATTGTAAAACAACTAACAGATGGAGAAGAAGCTTTAGATCAATCAACCTTAAAAATAATTTATGAAGCAACAGAAAACTATATTGAACAAAACAAAAACGATTATCCTATAATTAATGATAATACATATTGTATAACTTTAATGACCCTAAAAGAAAACAATAATATAAGTAGTCTTACTGATTCCAAAGGAAATGATATCGACTTAAACAAAACTGTTCAAATTAGTGTTTCTAATGGAAAATATGTTTATGAATTAGTCGACAAAGATATGTGTGAACAATGAAAAGAAGTCATCTATTAATTATAATATTATTAGCTTTAATTTTAGGATTTATCGTACTTAACTATAATTTACCACCTAAATATCAAGCTTTAGAAGTCTTAATTATCAATGTAACATCCATAGTAACAGCTATATCAATAATGTTAGGTAAGAAAAAAATAGAATCTAAAATAGCTTGGACAATTTTAGTTTTATTTGTTCCAGTAGTAGGATTCTTATTTTACTTCATTTTAGGAGTTGAATACAATCGCTTTAAAAAATTTGATGATTTAGCTACTGTTGATGTTGAGATGGATAAAATACTAAAAAAAGATAGGGAAAATATAACTAAAGTAGTAGAAAACTTAAGACATAAAAAAGATATTATTAGATTTATCAATAATACTAGTAATGTTCCTATTACTATAAACAATAAAGCAGAAATACTAACTAATGGTGATAATTTATATAAAAGATTAATCGAAGAACTACAAAAAGCTAAATCGTTTATTCATTTAGAATACTTTATAATAAAAGATGGTTATGTGTTTGATAAAATTAAAAAAATCCTTATCGAAAAAGCTTTAGAAGGAGTTGAAGTTAAAATCCTTTATGATGATTTAGGATGTGTAGATTTATCAAACAAAATAATCAAACAGTTAAATCAAAATAACATAAAAACAGCTTGTTTTAACAAAATCAGTTTTAAAATATTTAGACCAAGTATCAACTATCGAAATCATCGTAAAATTGTGGTAATAGATAACAAAATAGGATTTACAGGAGGAATTAATATAGCAGATGAATATGCCCATATGGATCCTTATTATGGATTTTGGCGTGATACTCATATAGTTATTGAAGGTAGTGCAGTAAGAGATTTGAATATGATTTTCATCAAAGATTGGTTTCATACAACAGGTGATTTACTAGATGATAAAAAATACATTACAAGAAAGAAAACCAATCATAGTACAGCTATTCAAATTTTAGCAGATGGACCTGATAATTCCCAAAATTTTATAAAAAATACATTTTTTAAAATGATTAATGAAGCTAACAATCGTATTTGGATAACTACTCCATATCTTATTTTAGATCAAGAAATAATAACATCGTTAAAAATATCTTCCTTATCTGGAAAAGATGTTAGAATAATTGTACCAGGTATTCATGATAAAGGTAAATTCTTAATTTATAAAGCAACAGAAGCTTATTTTAGTGAATTAATTAAAGCAGGAGTTAAAATATACAAATACGATAAACACTTTATTCATAGTAAAGTCATGATCATTGATAATGATATTGCTAGTGTTGGAACTGTTAATTTTGACTATCGTAGTTTTGAATTAAACTTTGAAGATACAGTTTTACTTTATTTTGATGAATGTATTTCTAAACTTGTTAAAGATTACGAAGAAGATCTTAGTAAAAGTACTCAAATAACTTGGCAAGATTGGAAAAATAGAAACTTTTTTCAAAAAGCTATTGAATCAATAGTTAGAATATTTTCTCCTTTACTATAAAAAGGAAAAACCTAATCTAAAATGTATAATATATGTAGAAAGATAACTTTTATAAACAAATGTTCGTTTTTCTATTGACAAAGGTTATCTTTTAGTGTAAAATTAGTATAGAATTGGAGGAAATGATATGGTTAAAACAACCAATGATAAAACTTTGGATCAAGTACTATTAGATATTGAAAAACAATTTGGAAAAGGTTCTGTAATGAAACTAGGAGAAAATGAACATCAAAAAATAGATGTTATCTCAACTGGTTCAATTTCTTTGGATATTGCTTTAGGTATTGGAGGATATCCTAAAGGAAGAATTATTGAAATATTTGGACCTGAATCATCTGGTAAAACTACTTTTGCGCTACATGCAATAGCTGAGGCACAAAAAAAAGGTGGGAAGGTAGCATTTATTGATGCTGAACACTCACTAGATCCTAAAGATGCTTCAAATTTAGGGGTTGATATAAATGAACTTTTATTAT
>CANQER010000064.1 GCA_947595415.1 uncultured Bacilli bacterium | reverse complement strand
AAACGTACAACCAAATGAAATAATATATACTAGTGGTGCCACAGAATCAAACAACCTAGCTATAAAAGGTATAGCTTTAGCCTACAAAAAAAGAGGTAAACATATAATCACAACTCATTTTGAACACTCATCTGTTTATGGATCTTTAAACTATCTACAAGAAAATGGTTTTAAAGTTGATTTTGTAAACACCAATGAACTAGGAATGGTTGATATAGAACACTTAAAAAGTTTAATAAAAAAAGATACCATCTTAGTAACAATGGCATCTGTCAATAGTGAAATTGGTCTTCGTCAACCAATCGAACAAATAGCAGACATCTTAAAAGATCATGATTGTTTCTTTCACGTTGATATGACTCAAAGTATAGGAAAAGTTCATATCCCTTTAGATAATATTGACCTAGTAAGTTTTTCAGCTCAAAAATTTAATGGTTTAAAAGGAATAGGATGTCTTATAAAAAAAGACAAAATAAATCTAGTTCCTTTGATTCATGGAGGAAAAAGTACAACAATCTATCGAAGTGGAACACCTGCTTTACCACTTATAACCTCACTTGCTAAAGCCCTTCGTCTAGCTTATGTTGATCTAGATCAAAAATTTTTATACGTATCTGAATTAAACAAATACCTAAAAGAAAATTTAGCTAGATTTGAAAAAGTTCACATCAACAGTAATGATAGATGTATTCCTCATATCCTAAACATAAGTGTAATAGGAATAAAACCAGAAACCTTACTTCATGCTTTAGAAACATATGATGTTTATATATCTACTCAAAGTGCTTGTGCAAGTAATACAACAATATCTGATCAAGTTTTAAAACTTACAAATGATGAAACACTAGCTAGTTATAGTGTTAGAATAAGTTTGTCTTATCTAACTACCCATAAAGAACTAAATGAATTTTTAAAGATTTTTGCTGAATGTTATCACCATCTACTAATGGAAGGAACAAATGAAAATAGTTAAATTTAGTGCCATGTGGTGTAGTGGATGTCTAGTAATGAATCCAATATGGGAAAAAATAAAAAAAATATATCCTCAGATTGAATTTATTAACTATGATTATGATGTTGATGAAGATATGAAAGAAAAATATAAAATTGGCAATATATTACCGGAAGTAATAATTTATAAAGATGACAAAGAAGTAACTAGAATAATTGGGGAAAAAAAACAAAAGGAAATAATAAAAATTATCGATAGTTTATGAAAAATAAAATATTATTTACTTTAATCATCTTATTCATACCATTTTTGGTAAGTGCTAAAACTGATAAAGTAGATCTATACTTATTTCATTCTGAAACATGTAGTCATTGTCAAGCTGAAATTGCTTTTCTCAAAACTTTAGATGATGTAAATGTTCATTTGTATGAAACAACAAGGGATAAAAAAAATAGTGAACTACTTGTAAAAGTAAAAAAGAAGTTAGAAGTTAATAGTCCTTATGTTCCTTTTACTGTTATAGGTTCTAAAGCTTTTATTGGTTATAACGATACAATTAAAGATCTAATTATTGATTCAGTAGATGAATTAAAAGGTAAGGAATATAGAGATGTAGTAGGAGAGATTATAAAAACCAAAAAAGTAAGAGAAGACTTAAAAATAGAAGGAATTGTAATCGATGCTAATAGTTTAAATATTCCAATATTAGGAAACATCAATCCTAAAAAAGTATCAATTCCTTTACTTGCTATAATAATTGGTTTTGTTGATGGATTTAATCCTTGTGCTATGTGGGTCTTAATCTTTTTAATAAGTATGTTAATAGGAATGAAAAACAAAAAAAGAATGTGGATTTTAGGAGTTACTTTCCTTCTTACATCTTGTATTGTTTATTTGTTTTTCATGATGGCTTGGTTAAAAATAACAATCCAAATAAGTTCTATTTTTATAGTAAGATTACTAATTGCCCTAGTAGCTTTAATAGGAGGTATTATAAATATTCGAAGTTACTTTAAAAGTAGTGATGGTTGTGAAGTAACAACAAAAGAAAAAAGACAAAAAATATTTACTAAAATTAAAAACTTTACTTCTTCTAAAAGTTTGATATTTGCTTTAATAGGAGTTATAACTTTAGCTTTTAGTGTTAATTTAATTGAACTTGCTTGTTCAGCAGGTCTACCTTTAATATTTACTCAGATTTTAGCTTTAAACAATATAACAGGATTTCTTTCTTTTATTTATTGTTTATTATATATTGTATTTTTCTTATTAGACGATTTAATAGTTTTTATAATTGCGATGGTAACCTTAAATGTTACAGGTATATCAACAAGATATACTAAGTATTCTCATTTAATAGGGGGTATCATTATGATTATAATAGCTTTATTACTTGTTTTAAAACCAAGTTTATTGATGTTTAATTTTTAAACTTGACATCTTTATTTTTAAAGAGTATACTAAATTTTATAAGATATAAGGAGGAATTATGGAATTAAAAGGAAGTAAAACAGAACAAAATTTGATGGCTGCATTTGCTGGTGAAAGTCAGGCTAGAAATAAATATACTTATTATGCAAGCAAAGCTAAAAAAGATGGTTTTGAACAAATCGCAGCTATTTTTGAAGAAACAGCAAATAACGAAAAGGAACATGCTAAAATGTGGTTTAAATTACTGCATGATGGAGAAATTCCATCAACAGCTTCTAACTTATTAGATGCTGCTAATGGAGAAAATTATGAATGGACAGATATGTATAAAGAGTTTGCTGAAGTAGCAAGACAAGAAGGATTTGATCATATCGCTTACCTTTTTGAAGGTGTTGCTAAAATAGAAAAAGAACATGAAGAAAGGTATCGTGCTTTACTAAATAATGTTGATAATTCATTAGTATTTAGTAAAGATGGTGATGAAATTTGGATTTGTCGTAATTGTGGTCATATTCATATTGGTAAAAAAGCTCCAGAAGTTTGTCCAATTTGTTCACATCCACAAGCTTATTTTGAACTAAAAAAAGCTAATTATTAGAAGATCAAATCTTCTTTTTTTGTTATAATTTTATAATATTATGATATAATGTTTTTATAAGGTAGGTTGGTAATATGGATCCAATATTGAAAAATGCTTTAACAAATGAAGAGAAAAGACAATTAGATAATATTGAACTAATCGCATCTGAAAACTATGTATCAGAAGATATTTTAAAACTACAAGGTAGTATTTTAACTAATAAGTATGCAGAAGGATATCCTGGTAAACGTTATTATGGTGGTTGTAAGTACATAGATGTTTTTGAAAACCAAGCTATTAGTTATGCTAAAAAGTTGTTTAATTGTAAATATGTAAATGTACAACCTCACTCTGGTAGTAGTGCTAATATGGCAGTTTATAAAGCTTTATTAAAACCTAAAGACAAAGTAATGGGTATGAATCTTAATCATGGGGGTCATCTAACTCATGGTCATAGTCTAAATTTTAGTGGTCTAGAATATGAAATAATTGATTACTCATTAAATGATGAAGAAGTAATTGATTATGATGAATTAGAAAAAAAAGCTTTAAAAGAAAAACCTAAAATGATTATTGCTGGAGCTAGTGCTTATTCGAGAATTATTGATTTTAAAAGGTTTAGAGAAATTTGTGATAAATGTGGAGCTTATTTAATGGTTGATATGGCTCATATTGCAGGTTTAGTGGCTACTAATCTTCATCCTAGTCCAATTCCATATGCAGATGTAGTTACTTCTACAACTCATAAAACATTAAGAGGACCAAGGGGAGGAATTATTTTAACTAATGATAGTGAAATTGCTAAAAAAATCGATAAGACTATTTTTCCAGGTATTCAAGGTGGACCTTTAATGCATGTAATAGCAGCTAAAGCTGAATGCTTTTATGAGGCTTTGCAACCATCTTTTAAAACCTATCAAAACCAAGTGTTAAAAAATGCTAAAGCTTTAGAAAAGTCTTTGAAAGAAGAAGGGTTTAGAATTATTTCTAATGGTACAGATAACCATTTACTATTAGTAGATGTTAAATCTGTAAATCTAACTGGTAAACAAGCAGAAGAAATATTAGATCAAATTAATATTACAGTTAATAAAAATATGATTCCTAAAGATTTAGAATCACCTTTTAAAACTAGTGGTATACGTCTAGGTACTCCTGCTATGACAACTAGAGGACTAAAAGAAGATGATTTTGTTTTAATAGGTAAAATAATAAGTAAGTGTTTAAAAAATAAAGATGATATTGATATATTAAACGATTTAAAAAACCAAGTTTTACAAATAACTAAGAAATATCCAATAGGAGGTATAAAATGATTCTATTAGATGGTAATAAAATAAAACAAGAACAGTTAGGTATAATAAAAGAGGAAATCAAAAAATATTTATTAAAACCTTGTTTAGCAGTTATTCAAATTGGTGATGATGAAGCGAGTAATACTTATGTTAGAATGAAAGAGAAAACTGCTCAAGAAATAGGGGTTTATTTTAAACATATCAAGTATAATGAAAACGTTAGAGAAAGGGAAGTTATTAATAAAATAAAGGAGTTAAATAATGATGAATATGTAGATGGGATATTAGTTCAACTTCCCATTCCTAGTAATTTAGATGTCAATAAAATAATCAATCATATTGCTTATAGTAAAGATGTTGATGGTCTAAACGATACAAGTGGGGGTAGATTATTTCATCAAAAAAAGACTAATATTCCTTGTACTCCAAAAGGAATAATTGATTTACTTGATTACTATAATATTCCTATTGAAGGTAAACATGTAGTTATTTTAGGAAGAAGTAATTTAGTAGGAAGACCACTTGGAGAACTATTTTTAAATAGAAATGCTACTGTTACTATGTGTCATTCTAAGACTTTGGATGTAGAAAAGTATACTAAAGATGCTGATATTATAGTTTGTGCAATTGGTAAAAAAGAATTTCTTAAAAAGGATATGGTTAAAGATGGAGTCGTTGTAGTAGATGTTGGAATAAATAGATTAGATGGAAAATTATATGGTGATGTTTGTTTTGATGAGGTTTCTAAAAAAGCTTTGGCCATAACTAAGGTTCCAGGAGGAGTGGGACCAATGACGATATTAAATTTGTTTAAAAATGTTTTAGATAGTTATAAAAATAGAATTACCAGTAAATAATAATACTGGTGATTTTTTATGAAGAATATTTTAATTACAGGATCGAGAAGTGGAATTATTAGTAAGGTAATAGATAGAATTATTAATTTGGATTATTTTATTTATCTTACTGTTCATACTGAAAGTCAATTGAAAATAGTTAAAGAAAAGTATAAAAATTATTCTAATGTTTTGTGTTTAAAGTTAGATATCGATGATGAAGAAGATTTAAAACAAATAGAAGATATTGATGTTGATATTTTAGTAAATCATGCAGGTGTTGGTTATGGAGGATCAATTTGTGAAATTGATATGGATTTAGTTAGACAAAATTTTGAAACTAATGTTTTTTCTTCTTTTAGATTACTTCAAATTGTTATAAAAAAAATGATGAAAAAAAAGAAGGGGAAAATTATTATTATGTCTTCTTTACTAGGTCATATGCCTATGAATTTTTTAGGGGTATATTCTGCTAGTAAAGCTAGTATTATTATGTTAGCTACTAGTCTTAAAAATGAGTTAAAATTACTTGATGTTGATATTAAAATTGTTTTAATTGAACCTGGTGCTTATTATACTGGTTTTAATGAAGTGATGCTTGATAATAAATATAGTTTTATGGAGTATGAATCTTTTTTTAAAAGTCAGTTAGATATCATTAGGAAAAAAGAGTCTTTTATTTGGAGGTTGATTGAAAAGAAAAATTTAAATGATATTGTAAATAAGTACGAAAAGGCTATTTTAAGTGACAATCCAAAATTTATTTATAGGTCAAGATCTCTGCAAGTTATAATGGTTAAACTATATAGTTTATTTTGGTGAAGTAAAGTAAATGTTGGAAAATTTTAAGAGAAAATACAAGTTATATAATTAATTTGTATTTTTTTACTTTC
>CANQER010000063.1 GCA_947595415.1 uncultured Bacilli bacterium | reverse complement strand
GTACTCCCATATTTGGTTGATTCATATTTGGCATAGCTGGTTCTACACTTGGATTAGTCACTTCTGGTTCGCTAGGTACCCCCATACTTGGTTGACTCATATTTGGCATAGCTGGTTCTACACCTTGATTAGTCATTTCTGGTTCATTAGGTACTCCCATATTTGGTTGATTCATATTTGGCATAGCTGGTTCTACACCTTGATTAGGTACACTTGTTCCATTAAATATTCCCATGTTTGGTTGGTTCATATCTGGAGTTGGTCCCACATTTTGATTAACTCCTCCAGTAGTCATTCCCATTGTAGGTTGAGCTACATTTCCTACTGCTTGTCCCATACCTTGATTCATACCAGTTTGATTAGCCATTTGTCCATTGTTTGATCCTTGATTATTTGGTTGAGGTTGCATACCTCCAAAAACGTTATTATTTTCGTTCATAAAAAGCATCCCTTCTTTTCTTTATACTCTCTCGTATCATACTTATAACATTATATCAAAATTTTTTTAAAAATAAAAGCCTAAATTTACAAAATCATTATAATCATTCAAATTGACTCATATACAAATTATAATAAAAACCCTTTAGATTAAGTAACTCCTTATGAGTACCCCTTTCAACAATCTTTCCATCATCTATTACCAAAATACAATTAGCTTCCTTAATAGTTGACAAACGATGCGCAATAACAAAACTAGTTCGATCCTTCATAAGCTTTTGCATACCTCTTTGAACCAACATTTCAGTTCTCGTATCAATATTACTAGTAGCCTCATCTAAAATAAGAATATCAGGATCAGCTAAAATAGCTCGCGCAATAGAAATAAGCTGTCTTTCCCCTTGTGAAAAATTAACTCCCTCTTCTAAAACCTCAGAATCATAGCCATTTGGTAACCTATGAATAAAACTATGAGCTCCAGCTTTAATACAAGCATCTATAACATCATCATCACTAGCATTTCTATTACCATACTTTATATTATCCTTAACTGTTCCCTTAAACAAATAAGTATCTTGTAAAACAATACCAATTTTATGACGCAAATCCTTTTTTTTAACCTTTAAAATATCAACACCATCAATTAAAATACTACCTTCATTAACCTCATAAAACCTAGTAAGTAAATTAATAATAGTTGTTTTACCAGCCCCTGTAGGTCCTACTAAAGCAATACACTGACTAGCCTTAGCCTCTAAATTAATATCCTTTAAAACAAGTTTATTTTCATCATATCCAAAACTAACATCATTAAACTTAACATCACCTTTTATTTCATCTAAACAAATAGCATCATCACTATCTAAAATTTCTGGTTGTTCATCAATAATATCAAAAACACGACCAGCTCCAGCAAGCGCAGCTTGAATAGAAGCATAAAGACTAGCAAGTTGATTAATAGGATTTCTAAACATACTCGCAAAATTCAAAAAAGCCAAAATACTACCAACAGTAGCCATATTATTAATAGTTAAAATTGCCCCAACTCCAATTAGTAAAATATTCCCTAAATTAGTAACAAGTAAATTAGCAGGCATCATTAAATTAGCATAAACATTAGCTCTAACAGCACTATCCCTAAACTTATGATTGTACTTTTCAAAATCTTGAATCATTTTATCTTCTTTATTATAACTTTTAACAACCTTAATACCACTTAATATCTCTTCAGTATAACTATTTAAAAAACCCAAATCTTCTTGTTGGATAGAATAATACTTTCCAGTTTTTATCCCTATTTTAACAACCAAGAAAAATAAAATTGGTACAGTAAGAATAATAACAATCGCTAAAATATAATTCATCCAAAACATCATAATTGTAACCCCAATTAAAGTAATAATACTACTAATTATCCCAGTTACAGCATCAGTTAAAGCGTCATCAATCAAAGCAACATCATTAGTAAAACGACTCATTAAATCACCTTTTTTATGAGTATCAAAAAATTTAAGTGACAAACTTTCAACATGATTAAACAAATCTTTCCTTAAACGATACAAAGTATTTTCACTTACATCAACCATTAAATAACTAGTAAGCCATCTAAACAAACTAGTAAGAGTATATAATATAGCTAAAAAAACAACTAAATAAAACAAATATTTAACCTTACCATTAGCTATAAAACTATCAACTCCAACACTTAGTAAAAAAGGTGTTAAAACAGAAGATATAGTTGATAAAACTACCATTATAGTAATAAATACAAGTTTAGTTTTATCCCTTTTTAAATATTTCCACATCCTTAAAATTGTTTGTTTAGGATTACTAACCTTATCTTCCATCTATATCACCATCCTTTATTTGAGAATTATATATTTCTTTATAAAGTTTGTTTGTTTTTAATAGTTCATTATGACTACCTATACCTACTATTTTCCCATCATCCATTAAAATTATCTTGTCTGCTTCCATAGCCATAGCTACTCTACTAGCCACTATAATAGTTGTACAATCATCTAAGTATTTTTTAAAATTATCCCTTATCATCTTTTCTGTTTTCATATCAACAGCACTAGTAACATCATCTAAAATTATAATTTTTGGATGAGGTAAAACTGTCCTAGCTATCATCAAACGTTGTTTTTGACCACCTGATAAATTTGTACCTCTTTGTTCTAACATATAATCATACTTTTCTTTTTTACTTAAAATAAATTCATCTAAACAAGCTATTTTACTAGCTTTTTTAACTTCGTTTAAACTAGCTTTCTCATTTCCATATTTGATATTGTTTAAAATTGTATCTGAAAATATAAAAGGCTGTTGGTAAGAAATACCTATATTTTTTCTTAAAGTTTTAATATCGATATCTTTAATATCTATTCCATCAATTAAAATTTTACCTTTGTTTATATCATATAATCTACCTATTAGATTAGTAAGACTAGTCTTCCCACTACCAGTAGGTCCCATGATAACTACAAGTTCACCTTTTTCAATAGTAAAATTTAAGTCTTTTAAAACTAAATCACCACTACCTTGATCATAGCTAAAATCAACATCAATAAATTCTATTTTCCCATCTATATCAGGTTTTTTATCGTTGTTTATAAAATTATCATTAATATCTAATATTTCATTAATACGTTTAGCACTTGCCTCACTACGAGATACCATAACTATTACCATTGAAGCCATCATAATTGAGGATAAAATATTAGTTAGATATTGGATAAAAGCAATAATATTACCTATTTTCATATTACCATTTATAACATCTATTCCTCCTACCCATAAAACTACAACGATCGCTAAATTTATAAGTAACATCACTAAAGGTAGAGCCATTATCAAAGTTTTTACTGCTTTTATAGTTGTATTTTTCAATTTAGTATTAGATTTATCAAATTTTTGTTTTTCGAATTCTTCACTTACAAACGCCTTAACCACTCTAATTCCACCTAGGTTTTCTCTTATATTAGTATTAACATCATCAACACAGGTTTGAAGACGAGTAAACAAAGGAAAAGCTTTAGTCATTATAATAGTTACTAAAATAACCATTATAGGAATTACAATTATCATTATTGACGATAGTTTAGGACTTATAATTATAGCCATTATAATACTACCTATTACTACAATAGGTACCCTTATTAAAAATCTAAGACCATACATTATAACTGTCCCAATTAAAGTTATATCATTAGTTATTATAGTTATTAAATGACCAGTTTTCAATTTATCCAAATTATAAAAAGATAGGCTACTTACCTTTTGCATGATTGTTTTTCTTATATCAGCATCACTATATTGACTAGCTTTTGAAGAATAATAAGAACTACTTATACCTCCTATTATCCCAAGAATAGTAAGAATTATCATAATAATTATATTGATAGTTATATAGGTTATATTTCTATTTCCAATTCCTATATTTATTATATTTGCCATTATAATTGGAAGTAGTAAATCCATTACTATTTCTAGTAATATTAATCCTAAAGATAGTATTACCCATTTTTTATATGGCTTTAAAAATCGTATTAGTTTTATAAAATTTTTCATTGTATCATCCTTTATAAAAGTATACCAAATAATCGTATTATTGTGCAATATAAATTTATTAAGTGTATAATAAATAAATCTATGCTAAAAATAATTATATAACATTCTATATTTATGATATAATTAATTAAGATTGTAGGTGGAATATGAATAACTGGCATAGCTTAGAAAAAGAAGAAGTATTAGATATAACTAAATCTAATATAACTGGATTAACAAGCAAAGAAGCTAAAAAAAGAATTGAAAAAAATGGTATAAATGCTTTACCTAAACCTAAAGAAAACACTATATTTAAAGTATTTATTAACCAGTTTATTGATCCTATTATTTTAATTTTATTACTAACAGCTATTTTTTCGTTTATCGTAGGAGAAAAAATAGATACTTTGTTTATAATAGTAGTTATCTTAATGGATGCTTTAATGGGTACATACCAAGAATGGCAAGCTGAAAAAAGTGCTGCTTTACTTAGGAATTTGATAACTATTAAAAGTAAAGTTTTACGTGATAAAAAAGAAGTAGAAATAGATAGTGAATATATAACTATTGGTGATATAGTTATTTTAGAATCAGGTGATAAAATACCAGCTGATATAAGAATAATTGAAGCTCATAATTTAACTATTGATGAATCTACTCTAACAGGAGAGTCACTTCCTTCTGTTAAGGTATGTGATAAAATGGCTTTAAATACCTCTTTAATCAATCGTGAAAATATGGCTTATGCAGGAAGTATTGTAATGAGTGGTAGAGGAGTAGGGGTCGTAACTGAAATTGGGACAAGCACTGAAATTGGTAAAATTGCTAATCAAGTAATTCTATCAGAAGATAGTAAATCACCACTTGTTATCAGAATGGAGAAATTTACTAAACAAATAAGTATTATAATTTGTGTTTTTGCGATCATTTTAAGTTTGATTTTATATACTTCTGGGTATGATTTTCGTGATTTATTCTTTATTGTTATTGCTCTTTGTATATCAGCTATTCCAGAAGGACTACCAGTATCTCTTACAGTAGATCTTTCAATCGCTACTAAAAGAATGGCTAAAAAAAATGTTATTGTAAGAAAACTCAATTCTGTAGAAAGTTTAGGAAGTTGTACAGTAATCGCAAGTGATAAAACTGGTACTTTAACTATTAATGAACAAACAGCTAAAATTATTAAATTACCAGATGATTCTATCTATTTAATAGAAGGAATTGGTTATAATGATGAAGGTAAAATAATAGGTGATAAATCTACCTATTTAGATGAAATATGTAGCCTTGGATGTTTAAATAATGAAGCAGTTTTAGAAATGAAAAATGGTAAATGGGTATCTCATGGTGATTCAATTGATATTGCTTTTTTAGCTCTTGGTTTAAAAAACAAAAATGTTAAAAAACATGAAATAATAGCTAGTATACCTTATGAATCTGAAAACAAATACTCAGCTGTATTTTATAAAGATGGTAAAGATATTAATATTACTATTAAAGGGTCAACTGAAAAAGTTTTAGAGTTTTGTAGTAGTATGAGTGATAAAAATGTAAAAATTGACAAACAAAAAATACTTAAACAAAACGATGAACTAGCTAAAGATGGTTATCGTGTTATAGCTATCGCTAAAGGAGAAGTTAAAAATTTTAAAACAAAAGATGTTTACAATGAAAAAGACATTCCTTCTTTAACATTAGTTGGTTTAGTAGGTTTTATAGATCCTATTAGAAAAGATGCTAAAAAAGCTATAAAAAGATGTAATCAAGCTGGTATTAAAGTTGTTATGGTTACAGGTGATCATCCTAAAACAGCTACTAAAATAGCTTTAGAACTAGGAATTATAGAAAGTGAAAATCAAGTTACTACAGGCGATGATATTGATTACTATTTAAGTAAAAGTGAAAGTGAATTTGACAAGTTTATCAAAGATAAATATGTCTTTAGTAGAGTTACTCCTTTTCAAAAACTAAAAATTGTCGAAAGTTATAAACGTTTAGGAGAGTTTATAGCTGTAACAGGTGATGG
>CANQER010000062.1 GCA_947595415.1 uncultured Bacilli bacterium | reverse complement strand
ACTTTACGATATGGAGTCATGATAAAACCATATTCGTTTACTTTAGCATAACTAGCAAGGGAAGTAATAAGTCCAATATTTGGTCCTTCTGGTGATTCAATTGGACACAATCTACCATAATGGGATGGGTTAACATCTCTTACTTCCATTCCAGCTCGATCTCTTGATAAACCTCCAGGTCCTAAACTAGATAAACGTCTTTTATTAGTTAGTTCGGCAACTGGATTAGTTTGATCCATGAATTGTGATAATTGACTACTTCCAAAAAACTCTTTTAAAGCAGCTGTAAGTGGTCTAATATTGATTAGAGTTTTAGGTGTTACTTCAGTAATTTCTTGAGTACTCATACGATCTCTAATAACTCTTTCAATACGACTTACTCCTATACGAAATTGATTTTGTAAAAGTTCTCCAACTTGACGAACACGACGATTTGATAAGTGGTCGATTTCATCAAAATGACCAACACCTTCCATTAAATTTAAATAGTAAGATACTGAAGCATAAATATCAGAAATTGTTAATCTTTTAACATCTATAGTTGGATCATTACCAATTACTTTGATAACTTTTTCTGGATTTTTATTAGAATATACTTTAATAATTTGAACTTTGTTATATGTATCTAATTCTTCATTAATAGGTGTTTCACAAATTCCATAACCATTTTCTAAAACTGGTTTTATACTTTCTAAAATATCTTTAGTTATAACTGTATCTTTTGCTAGAACAACTTTACCATCAACTTTGATATCTTCAGCTATTTTTTGGTTAATTAAACGATCCATAACGTTTAATTTTTTATTAAATTTGTAACGTCCTACTTTAGCTAAATCATATCTAAAAGCATCAAAAAATCTTGTGATAAGTTGATTTTTAGCACTATCTAAAGTAGAAGGTTCTCCAGGTCTTAATTTACTGTGAATGTCGATTAAAGATTCATCAGTATTTTTATTAGTATCTTTTTCGATTGTTTTTAATAAGTAGTCGTCTTCACCAAATAAGTCAATAATATCTTCATCATTAGAAAGTCCTATAGCACGTAGTAAAGTGGTAATAGGTACTTTTCTTGTACGATCAATACGAACATAAATGATATCTCTTGCATCTGTTTCGTACTCTAACCATGTTCCTCGACTAGGAATAATTTGTGATGTGATAATGACACGTCCATTTTTATCAGTTTCTTTACCATAATAAGCACTTGGTGAACGAACTAGTTGTGATACAATAACCCTTTCTGCTCCATTTATAATAAATGTCCCTGAATCTGTCATAATAGGCATATCACCTAAATAAATATCTTGCTCTTTTACTTCACCTGTTTCACCATTAAAAAGCCTAGCTTCAACTTTTAAAGGTGCAGCGTAAGTAGCGTAACGTTCCTTACAACCCTTAATTGAATATCTTGGTTCCTCAAATGTATAATTGGAAAATTCAAGCGACAAATTTCCAGTAAAACTTTCTACTGGAAAAATATCTTCAAAAACTTCTTTAATACCATCTTGTAAAAACCAATCATAGGATTTTTTTTGAATTTCTAGTAAGTTATTTAATTCGATTGCATGTTTTGTTTTTGCGTATGTTCTTCTTTCTCTGTGATCTCCAAATTTTTTAACTGTATAAGCCACAATTTCACCCCTATAACCTAGTTTTTAATGCATATATCTCACCAAAAAGTATATGCCACCAATCTATAATTTTATCAAACATTTTTCAAATTGTCAATTAGTTTTGCTTTTATTATATAAAATCCTTTATTTTTATTTACTAAAGTCACTTCATATGTCTTCTTTAAATCATTTAGTGTTGATTTAGCACCTTGATCTTTATTAATAACTAACCATAACTGTCCATTTGGTTTTAAATAATTTTTTGCATCAAATAAGATTTCATACAGTATTTTTTTCCCTACTCTTATAGGAGGATTAGTTATAATAAAATCGTATTTTTTAGAAATATTACTATATATGTTACTTTCAAAAATATTAACTTTAACTTGATTTAATTGTGCGTTTTTTTTAGCCAAATCTAAACTTCTTAGATTAACATCTACCATATCAACATTAGCACTAGTTAATTTAGAAATATATATGCCAATTGGTCCATAACCACAACCAAAATCTAAAACATCACCTTTGATACTATCTAGATTTTCTAATAATGATCTCGTTCCAAAATCAAGACCTTTTTTTGAAAAAACTCCATTATCAGTCATAAAAGTAAAATCACAATTATTTATTTTTACTTTTATTTTTTGAATATTATGTTTTAAATCTGAGTTTTCAAAATAATGATTCATTTTATCACCTTTTATAAACGCTTAAAGCCCATACTAAATATTTAGTATAGGCTTAAACACTTGTTTACTATTTTAATTCAACTGAAGCACCAGCTTCTTCAAATTTAGCTTTCATTTCATTAGCTTCATCAGTAGATACTTTTTCTTTAACAACTCCACCATTATCAGCGATATCTTTAGCTTCTTTTAAACCTAAACCAGTAATATCTCTTACAACTTTGATAACAGCAATTTTGTTTGGTCCTGTTTCAGTTAAAACAACATCAACAGTACTTGGTCCTTCGCTTACAGCTTCTGCCCCAGCTACTGGAGCTGCGACTGCGACTGCAGATGGGTCTACTCCAAATTCTTCTTTCATTGCATCTACTAATTCTTTTATTTCTAATAAATTCATTTCTTTTAATCCACTTATAAATTCATCTTTTGTAAATTTAGCCATTTATATCCCTCCTATTTTTCTAATCCTTGACTATATAAATCTAAGCAAATTGCTAGATCTTTTGGTATTTGCATTAATCCACCAGCTAACATAGTAAGTAATCCTTCTCTTGATGGTATAGTTGCCAAACTCTTTAACTTATCAAGATCAGCTATTTCACCATCAACGATACCAACTTTCATTTCTAATAAATTATTGTTTTTAGCAAAATCATTTAAAATCTTAATTGGTAAAATTGAATCTTCACCATAAGCCATAGCTTTAGGTCCTTGTAGATGTTCATCTAAGTTAATATTTAATGAATCTAACGCTCTTTTAGTTAAAGTATTTTTATATATTTTCATATCACTTCCAGATTCACGAAGTTTTTTTCTAAGTTCTGTTAGTTGTCCTACTGAAAGTCCACGATATTCAAACAATACTACACTGTTAGAATTTTCAACTTTGTCTTTAATTTCATCGACAATTTGTTGTTTCTTTTCCAATATCTTTTGATTAGCCAAAGTACACCTCCTTTATTGGTACCATAAATAAAACCCTCGTTTTGAGGGCATAATTAGTCTAACTATTTATCCCTCGGTAGGAAATTAAGGCACTGCCACCTACTGTCTATGGTATCTGTCCATGTATTTAATTTTAACATACTTTCTTTTAAATGTAAACACTTTTTAATATTTTATGCTTATTTTTCTCAAATATGAAGAAAAAAGCACTAAGTGCTTAGATTTCAAAACTATTTACATCAATTTTTATTCCAGGACCCATTGTTGAAGATACTGAAATATTTTTAATGTATTTTCCTTTTACAACAGCTGGTCTACTTTTGATAATAAGAGAAACAAATGCTTCTAAGTTTTCTATTAACTTACTATCTTCAAATGATACCTTACCAATAATAACATGAATGTTTCCATAACTATCAGTACGATATTCAACACGACCTTTTTTAACATCTGCTACAGCTTTAGCTGTATCAAGAGTTACAGTACCTGTTTTAGGGTTTGGCATTAATCCTTTAGGACCTAAAATTTTACCAAGTTTACCTAAAGCTGGCATCATATCTGGGGTAGCAATCATTACATCGAAATCAAACCATTGTTCTTTTTCGATTTTTTCTAACATATCAGTATCACCTACGTAATCTGCATTAGCATCTTTTGCCATCTTAGCAGCTTCACCTTTAGCAATAACTAATATTTTTTTAGTTTTACCAGTACCATGTGGTAAAACGATTGCTCCTCTTAATTGTTGATCAGCTTTTTTAGTATCAAGATTTAAGTTTAATGCTAGTTCAACTGATTCATCAAACTTAGCAATAGCTGTTTGTTTTACTAGTTTAATAGCTTCTTCTTTAGTATATAAATGATTTTTATCTACCTTTTTAGCTATTTCAGTATACTTTTTTCCTCTTTTCATAATAACCTCCTTATGTGGTAATGTTCGGACTTTTCCTCCCACATAGGTTTAACCTATATGTTACTCATTAATTTCAATTCCCATATTTTTAGCTGTACCAGATACAATTTTAACTGCTTCTTCAAGATTATAACAATTTAAATCTGGCATTTTTATTTTAGCTATTTCTTCAATTTGTTGTTTAGTTAATTTACCAATTATTTCACTAGATCCTTTAGCTGAACCTTTATTTACTCCAGCCATTTTTTTAATTAAAAATGGAGTTGGTGGAGTTTTAATTACAAAGTCGAAACTACGATCATCATAAACTGTTATTTCAACTGGTAAAATATCTCCCATACGATCTTTAGTTGCATCGTTATATTTTGTACAAAATTCTTGTAAATTTATTCCAACTGGTCCTAATACAGTTCCTACTGGTGGAGCTGGTGTTGCTTTACCTGCAGGAATTTGAAGTTTTATTTTTTTATTTATTTCTTTTGCCACGAAAAACACCTCCTATTTTATTTTTTCGCGAGTGGTTCATTTAGCTTAAGTCCGGCCTCCCACTTTTTTTATATTAAAATAATATAACTATTTAATAATAACATATTTTTTTTTGTTTGTAAATATTATACTATTTCAATATCTGTTAAATTAAGTTCCACAATTGTTTCTTGACCAAATAAGTCTAATGCTACTTCTAATTGTTGGTTTTCCATATCGATTTTTTTAATCTTTCCATACATATTTGCGAATGGTCCATTTATTACTTTGACTTTGTCTTCTAGCTTCAATTCATTTCCAATATCTAGTCTACTCATACCCATACTACTTAAAATTTTGTCTACCTCTTTGGTTGTTAGTGGGAAAGGTTTTGCCCCTTTACCAGATGATCCTATAAATCCAGTTACACCTGGTGTATTACGTACAACATACCAAGCTTCATCTGTCATAACCATTTCAACTAAAATATAACCTGGAAACATTTTTTTAACCTTTTCTTTTTTTACTCCATCTTTTACTTCTACTTCAACAGTTTCAGGAACAACTACTCTTAAGATATAATCTTCCATCCCCATTGAACTAGCACGCATCTCTAATTTTTCTTTGACTTTATTTTCATGACCAGAATAAGTATTTACAACATACCATTCTTTTTGCATTAACTATTCACCAACGTTTTAATCCAAGCTAGTATAAAGTCTGATATAACGAAAAATAAAGCCATTACAATAATTATAAAAATTGTAGCAATTGAATATTTAATTAATTCTTTTTTATTTGGCCATCTTACTTTTGCCATTTCTTTTCTGACACCAATGAAAAATTTACCTAACTTTTTCATAACTCACCTACTTTAATCTTATGTTTTTTTTCAAATAAAAAACACTTTTTCGTGTCTATATAAATATTAACATTATTTATAGTATATGTCAAGCATTTTTGGTTAAAGATAGTGTAAAATTATTTGGGGGAAGATACAAAAAAAGAAAGACCAGTGTTATAATAAATTTGAAAAATAACAATAACGGAGGTCTTTCTATGAATATAATATCATATTTTTATAAAATTTTGGAGAATAATTTTAATAAATTTCTTAAAAATTATTTTAATAATTCAAATTTTTGGAATAAATCGTCAGATTTTAATGGCTATATTGACTTTATGACTAATTTAGATTCTTTTAATTATTCTTTTATTACTAATGTTATTAAATGTTATTTTGAGTATATTGATGAGGTTTTCTTTCATTCTTCTTATCGTAAAAATTTTTGTGAATCTAATGGTTTCTATGAAAGAACTATTCTTACATTATTTGGTGAAATTACATTTAAACGACGTTATTATTTTGATAAAAAATATAATGATAGATTTTATTTTACTGATTT
>CANQER010000061.1 GCA_947595415.1 uncultured Bacilli bacterium | reverse complement strand
TGTTATTTTTCAAATTTATTATAACACTGGTCTTTCTTTTTTTGTATCTTCCCCCAAATAATTTTACACTATCTTTACACTATCATACTTGCATAATTAAAAAAAATGTAGTATTATGTATATAGCTAATAGAATAATAGCTAATTTAAGCAGTACAAATTTTTTGTGCTGCTTTTTGTAGTAAGGAAATGATGAAAATGAGTAAATTGTATAACCAATATTTAAAACTAAAAAAAGAAGATGAAAGTAAAATATATCTATTTAGATGTGGAAAATTCTATATATTTTTAGACAAAGATTGTGATTTTATAAATGATTATGTAGTATTAAAAAAAGTCAAATTTTCAAATGAATGTATGAAATGTGGTTTTCCAATCGAATCTTTACCTGAATATATGCGTGTCTTTGAAAATCAAGTCTTCCTATATCAATTGTTGAAAATATAGATGATAATTATGAATATGTAGCTAAGATAATAAAAAAAATCGATATTGATAATATTACACCTATAGAAGCTTTAAATGAATTAGCTAAACTAAAGGAATTGGTAAAATGAAAGAAGTATCAGAATTAATAATATATAAACAATTTATAGAACTTATATATTATACAGAAATGATAACTGAAAAATATCCTAAAATAGAAAAATTAGCTATTGTAACTAATATAAAAAATACTACCTATGAAGGTTTAAAAGATGTATTAAAAGCATATAAATATTACGATAAAATTGATAAATTAAAAGTTTTAAATGAACTTGATATAAAGTTAAAATTTTTAAAAGTTTTAATAAGAATATCAGTAAGACGTAAATATATAAATCGTAAAAATTATGCTGCTTGGAGTAAAAAAATAAACAATATTGGTAACTTACTAGGAGGATGGATTTCATCTTTTCAAAAATTGTGAGGTGGAGTATGAAATCAATAAAAAACGAATTTGATAAAAAATTAACTTTTGATAATTTAATGAATGCCCATGATCGAGCAAGTAAAGGTAAAAACTAAAAAAAGAAGTAATATTATTTGAAATGGATTTAGAAACTAATATAGTAAAAATATTAGAAGATATTAAAAAAATAGATATAAATTTGGTAGATATCGTGAGTTTATAATCAAAGAACCTAAAGAAAGACTTATAAAAGCCTTACCTTATCGTGATAGAATAGTTCATCAGTGGTATGTAGAAGAGTTTATAAAACCCTTTTTTTGTCCTCGTTTTATAAAAGATACATATGCTTGTATTGATAATAGAGGTACCCATAAAGCTATTGATGTAGTAAGTAAATATATGAAAAGAATGAAAAATAAATATGGTAAATATTATATTTTAAAATGTGATATTAAAAAGTATTTTTATAGTATTGATAAAACAATACTAATCGAAATTTTAAATAAAAAAATAAAGGATAAAAAACTTTTGGATTTTACTAAATTGATATTAAATGATGATAGTGATAAGGGATACCAATTGGTAATTTCACAAGTCAATATTTCGCTAATATATATTTGAATGAATTAGATCATTATGTAAAAGAAGAATTGAAAATAAAATATTATGTTAGATATATGGATGATTTTATTATCTTATTAAAAAATAAAGATGAATGTAAGTATTACTTAAATAAAATAGAAAAGTTTATTAATAGTAAGTTAAATTTAGAGTTAAACAATAAAAGTAGATATTATCCTAATAAATTTGGTAGTAATTTTTGTGGATATATTATTTTTGAAGACTATAAAATATTAAGAAAAAGAAGTAAAACTAAAATTAAAAAGAAAATAAAACTATGGAATAAATTGTATAAGTTGGATAAACTTGATTTTAATAAAATGAAAATGGGTTGGAATTCATGGCTTGGACATGCTTATCACTGTAATAGTTATAACTTACGTTTAAAATTGTATAATAGTATTTTAGCTAAATCTTATCTAGATTATTATTAAATTCTACATTTTTTTGATTAGTTAAATAATATAATTAAAATGGTGATATAATGCTTCTATTTATAAATAGATTACTATGGATGATCGCAACCATTTTTTTAGTAGGAATTGGTATATACTTTATGATTAATCTTAAATTTGTCCAATTTCGTTTTAAAGAAATGTTTTATAACCTATTCAAAAAACCAACCAAAGGAATTTCCTCATTTGAAAGTCTAATGTTAGTACTAGGAGGAAGAATTGGGGTAGGTAGTATCGCAGGAGTTAGCTTAGCTATCTATCTTGGAGGAATGGGCAGTATATTTTGGATGTGGGTTATAGCTTTTATTTCAGCTAGTACCTCCTTTTGTGAAACAGTTTTAGGAGTAAAATTCAAAGAAAAAGATGACGATGTTTATAAAGGAGGACCTAGTTATTACATTAAAAATGGCTTAAATAATAAAGTATTAGGAGGTATATATGCCATTTTAATCCTTGTAAGTTATATAGGAGGATTTTTAGGTATCCAATCTAATACCATATGTAAATCATTAAACGAAATGGTTAATATTAATCCCTATATTGTTGGAATAGTAATCTGTTTAATAACAAGTTTAATTATCCATAAAGGAATTACTAAAATAGTTAAAGTAACTTCTAAAATAGTTCCTTTTATGACCCTGTTTTATGTTTTAATAGCTATCTACATTTTAATTTTAAACATAAATTTAATCCCTGGAATATTAGTAGGAATTGTAAAATCAGCTTTTAATTTTAAATCTTTTTTTACAGGTTTTTTAGCTACCCTTATAATAGGTGTTCAAAGAGGAATATTTTCTAGTGAAGCAGGATTAGGTACTGGAGCTATAGCTGCTTCAACAATCGATACAAACAGTCCTAGTAGTCAAGGTTTTGTTCAAATGTTAGGAATATATATCACAACAATGTTTATATGTACAGCTACTGCGATTGTTGTGTTAACTTCTAACTATGATATCTTAAATATAAGTGACGTAAATGGAATAGAAATAACCCAATATGCATTTTCTTACCATCTAGGAAGTATAGGTAAAATAGTAACCTTTATTTCAATTGTTTTGTTTTCCTTTTCTACAATATTATCAGGTTATTATAATGGTGAATCTTGTTTAAAATACTTTTTTAAAAAAGTAAAAAAAAGTTACTTAAGTATCTTAAAAATATGTACCTTATTAGTCTTATTTATAGGTAGTATAATATCTTCTAATTTTTTGTGGGATTTAGTAGATGTAATGGTGGCGATACTTGCGATTATTAATTGTTATGCAATATATAAATTAAAAGATTTAGTAAAAGAAGAATTATTTAATTACAAACGTGATAAAGTATGATAAAATATATTTAGGCAGTGATTATTATGATTAATAAGAAATGGGATGTTATATTAGAAAGTGAATTTAAATCTTTGTATTTTAAAAAATTGGGACAATTTGTAAGAAATGAATACCTACATAAAACTTGCTACCCAAAATATAAAGATATATTTAATGCTTTAAGATATACAGATTATGATGAAGTTAAAGTAGTCATTTTAGGGCAAGATCCTTACCATGGTGAAGGAGAAGCTCATGGACTATCATTTTCAGTAAAAGAGGGGGTAAGAAGACCTCCATCTTTAGATAACATCTTTAAAGAATTATATGATGATTTAAAAATAAAAAGAGAAAATAACGATCTAACAGATTGGGCTAAACAAGGGGTATTACTTTTAAATTCAGTTTTGTCAGTTGAAAAAGATAAAGCTTTTTCTCATAGAGGACATGGTTGGGAAATATTTACTGACAACATTATAAAAAAACTAAATGAAAGAGAAAAACCTATTGTTTTTATTTTATGGGGAAGAGAAGCTAGAAATAAAAAAAGTTTAATTACTAATAAAAATCATTACATAATTGAATCTGCTCATCCTTCTCCTTTATCAGCTAGTCGAGGTTTTTTTAAAAGTAAACCTTTTTCTAAAACCAATCAATTTTTAAGAGAAAATAATATCGAGGAAATCAAGTGGTGATAATGGAAAATATATATGAAGAATTAAATAAACTATTAAATTATAATGATGCAGTTGTAGTTGGAGTATCAGGTGGACCAGATTCAATGGCCCTACTTCATATTTTAACGAGACTTAGAAAATCTTTAAATATCAAAATTGTCGTTTGCCATATTAACCATAATAGTGGTAGAGCTGGTCAAAAATTAGATGAAGAATTTGTTAGAAAATACTGTTTTAAAGAAAATTTGATTTTTGAACTTTATACTATTGAAAATATGGGTGAAGATAATTTTCATAATGAAGCAAGATCTATTCGTTATAAATTTTATGAAGATATGATTAGAAAATATAATGCTAAATATTTGTTTACTGCTCATCATGGTGATGATCTAATTGAAACTATTTTGATGCGTATCACAAGAGGTTCTACTTTAAAAGGTTATAGTGGATTTTCTAAGGAAGTTGATATGGGAAGTTATAAAATCATAAGACCTTTAATAACTGTAACTAAAGATGAAATTTTAGATTATAATAAACAAAATAAAATTGAATATCGAATTGATGATTCTAACATGAAAGATGTTTATACAAGAAATCGTTATCGTAAATATGTCCTACCTTTTTTGAAAAAAGAAGATAGTAATGTTCATAAAAAGTTTTACAAATTTAGTAAAATTTTACTTGAATATAACGACTACATTGAAAGTAAACTAAGTAATGTAATAGATAATGTCTATAAAGAAAACGTTTTAAAAATAAACGAGTTTTTAAAGTTAGAATATATTCTTAGGATGAAAGTAATAAACTATATTTTAGAAAGTGTATATGCAGATGATTTGATGCTTATTTGTGATAGTCATGTTGATATGATTTATGATTTAATAACTTCTAGTAAAGCTAATAGTTATCTTTATTTACCTAACAATATAAAAGCTATTAAATCTTACGATAATTTTTATTTAGAACTTAACCATAAAGATAGTTATAAATATGAAATAGAACTAGATAGTTATGCTAGCTTACCTAATGGAAAAGTAATTGAAAAAATAGATAAAATAGATAAAAATAGTAATTTTGTATGTTGTTTAGATAGTAAAGAAGTAAAATTACCTTTACATGTTCGTACAAGACGTAATGGTGATAAGATGAGTGTTTTAGGACTTATGGGTAGTAAAAAAATCAAAGATATTTTTATTGATAATAAAGTAAGTTTAAAACAACGAGATATGTGGCCTATTGTTATTGATTCAAATGGGGTAATTGTTTGGTTACCAGGTTTAAAAAAATCAAAATTTGATAAAACAAAACAAGGAAATTATGATATAATACTTAAGTATCATTAAGAAAGGAGAAATTATGAATAAGAAGACAGTTAAAAAGGGATTGGTTCCTTATGTGTTTTTGTTTTTAATTATAATATTAATACTTTATTTTTTAAATACAGCTAGTAATAAGGTAAACAATATTACTTTTGATAAATTTATAAGTCTAGCTAGTAAGGGAGAAGTTTCAAGTGTAACTATTATGCCTGTTAGTAGAGCTAGTGTTTATGAAATTACAGGTAAACTAAAAAGTTATGATAAAAATGAAGTTTTCTTCTTTAGAGTTCCATTAGCTGAGGAAGTAATGAGTAAAATAATTAGTTTAGAAGAAAGTGGAAATTTTAAAATTGAAACTAGTAAAGATCCTGGAACTAGTGTATTTCTATTATTCTTAGTAAATATTTTACCTATGTTATTACTACTTGGAGTTGCTTTTTGGTTTATAACTAGACAAATGGGTAGTGCTAATAAATCAATGGATTTTGGTCGTAGTAAAGCTCGTTTGAATGAACAAAATAATAAAGTAACTTTTAAAGATGTAGCAGGATTAATTGAAGAAAAAGAAGAAGTTTCTGAACTTGTTGATTTCTTAAAAAATCCTAAGAAATTCCAACGTTTAGGAGCTCGTATTCCTAAAGGAGTATTACTATTTGGTCCTCCTGGTACAGGTAAAACCCTACTTGCTAGAGCTGTAGCTGGAGAAGCTAATGTACCATTTTATTTTATTAGTGGTTCTGATTTTGTGGAATTGGTTGTAGGAGTTGGAGCATCACGTGTAAGAGATATGTTTAAA
>CANQER010000060.1 GCA_947595415.1 uncultured Bacilli bacterium | reverse complement strand
AATACTTATGGGGGATTTAGAAAGTCAGAAGGTTATACAGATATATTTATCTATCCTGGTTATGAATTTAAAGCAATTGATGGATTGATAACTAATTTTCATCTTCCTAAGTCAACCTTAGTTATGTTAGTAAGTGCTTTAGCTAGTAAAGAATTTATATTAAATGCATATAAAGAAGCTATTAAAGAAGAGTATCGTTTTTTCTCATTTGGTGATAGTATGTTTATAAAATAGGTGATAAAGTGAAAATAATTGTTATTACAGGTCCTACTGGAGTAGGGAAAACTAAACTAAGTATTGAAATAGCTAAAAAATTAAATGGGGAAATTATAAATGCTGATAGTACCCAAGTATATAAAAACTTAGATATTGCTACTGCTAAAATAAAAGAAGAGGAAAAAGAAGGAATATCTCATCATTTATTTGATATAAAAACTATTTATGAAGATTATAGTGTTTATGACTATCAAAAAGATGTAAGAAAAAAAATAGCTGAAATTTTAAAACGTAATAAAACCCCTATTTTAGTAGGAGGAACTGGTTTATATATTAAAGCAGGTCTTTATGATTATGATTTTACTTATAATAATATACATAGTAATTATGATAGTTATTCTACTAGTGAATTATATGACCTTTTAATCAAAGTAGATCCTAATACCAAAATCGATAAAAATAATCGTATAAGAATAATTAGATCTTTAGATTACTTTCAAAATACTAAAAAACCTATGAGTAGGAAACCTAAAAATAATAAGTTATTGTATGATACTATTTTTATAGGACTTACTACAGATAGAAATACCTTATATGATATAATAAATAAACGAGTTGATAAAATGTTAGAAAATGGATTATTAAAAGAAGCTTATGATTTATATAAAGACAATATAAAAACAAAAGCAGTAATGACTCCTATTGGTTATAAAGAACTATTTTTGTTTTTTAATAACACCAAATCTTTAGATGAATGTATAAGTGATATTAAAACCAAAAGTCGAAGGTATGCTAAAAAACAGTATACTTGGTTTAATAATCAAATGGATATAAAATGGTTTAAAACAGATTATGATTGTTTTAATAATACTATAAAAGATGTATTAAATTATATAGAAAGTTGTGACTAAAATGGATATTGTAAAAAAAATAAGTGATGATTTAAAAATAAATGAAAATAGAATAAAAGCTACTTTAAAACTATTAGAAGAAGGTAATACTATACCTTTTATTGCTAGATATCGAAAAGAAGTAACTGGTTCTTTAGATGAAGAAGAAATAAGACAAATAAACGAATATTATACTTATCAAGTAAACCTTCAAAAAAGAAAAGAAGATATAATTAGATTAATTGATGAGAAAGGTTTACTTACTGATGAGATTAAAAATCAAATTTTAAATTGTAGTAAACTAGTTGAAGTAGAAGATATATATAGACCTTATAAAGAAAAAAGAAAAACCAAAGCAACAGAAGCTATAAAAAATGGTTTAGAACCTTTAGCTAAAAAAATAATGGCTTTTCCTACTAAAGGTGATATTGAAACTTTGGTTAAAGATTATTTAAACGATAAGGTAAAAACTAAGGATGAAGCTATTATGGGAGCTAAATATATTATAGCTGAATGGATTAGTGATAATGCAAGTTATCGTAAATACATAAGAAATAATATATATAGATTTGGAAATATTGAGTGTAAAGTTAAAAAAAATAACAACGATTTAAGTAAAACATACGAAATGTATTATGATTATACAGAAATGGTAAAATATATAAAACCTCATCGTATTTTAGCTATCAATAGGGCAGAAAAGGAAGATGTTATAAGTGTAAATATCAAGGTAGATAAAGATCATATCTTAAACTATTTAGAAAATAGAATTATTAAAAATAAAGATTCTTTTGTATGTGATATTGTAAATGATGCTATATTAGATAGTTATAAAAGACTAATTTTTCCATCAATTGAAAGAGAAATTAGAAGTGATATTACTAAAAAAGCAGAAGAAGTTGCGATTGACAACTTTGGAAAGAATTTAGAAAAATTACTTTTAACTCCTCCAATGAAAGAAAAAATGGTATTAGGGTTAGATCCTGCTTATAGAACTGGATGTAAATTAGCTGTTATTGATAAAACTGGAAAGAAATTAGATATAAAAGTAATCTATCCTCACCAACCTCACAACAAATATGATGAAGCTAAAAAAGTAGTTTTAGATTTAATTAGTAAATATAATATTGATATTATTGCTATTGGTAATGGAACTGCATCTAGGGAAAGTGAAGCATTTATCGCTGATGTTATAAAAGAAAGTAAAAGAAAAGTTGAATATATAATTGTATCTGAAGCAGGAGCTTCTGTTTATTCAGCTAGTAAACAAGCTATTATGGAATTTCCTGATTTACATGTTGAAGAAAGAAGTGCAATAAGTATTGGAAGAAGATTACAAGATCCTTTATCAGAACTTGTTAAAATAGATCCAGAAAGTATAGGGGTAGGTTTATATCAACATGATATAGCTGGTAAACGTCTTTCTGAAAGTTTGGATTTTGTTGTTAGTAAGGTTGTCAATCAAGTTGGAGTAAATATTAATACAGCAAGTAGTTTTCTACTCAAATATGTATCTGGTTTAACTAAAAAAAATATAGATAAAATTATTAGTTATCGTGAAAGTAAAGGACGTATTAATAGTAGAAATGAAGTTAAGAAAAATATTCTAAGTGATAAAACTTACGAGCAAGCAATTGGATTTCTTAGAATTACAGAAGGTGAAAATCCTTTAGATCAAACAAGTATCCATCCAGAAAGTTATGAACTTACTTTAAAGTTACTAAAACTTTTAGATTTAGATATTAACTCTTTAGGTAGTGAAGATTTAAAGGAAAAAATAAAAAATATTGATATTAATGAATATGTAACTAAGCTAAATACAGATATTTATACTTTAGAAGATATTGTCAAATCATTAATAACACCTAATCGTGATCCTCGTGATTTAATGGATAAACCAATTTTAAGAAATGATATTCTTCATTTAGAGGATTTAAAAGTAGGAATGAAACTTCAAGGAACTGTTAGAAATGTTGCGCCATTTGGGGTATTTATTGATATTGGTCTTAAGAATGATGGACTAGCTCATATTTCTAAATTGACTGATAAATATATTAAAGATCCTATGGATGTAGTAAATGTGGGTGACATTGTTGATTGTTATGTCGATGAAATATTTTTAGATAAAAACAAAGTTGCTTTGTCTTTGGTAAAAAATTG
This sequence comes from uncultured Bacilli bacterium, assembly GCA_947595415.1. Lineage (GTDB taxonomy): Bacteria > Bacillota_I > Bacilli_A > RF39 > UBA660 > CANQER01. Next base: position 2,923 of record CANQER010000060.1, on the reverse strand, counting down.
ATTTATTTAATAATTATGGTATAATGTTAAAGGAATAGAGGGCGATTTATGATAGAACTTAAAAATGTTTCTAAAAAATACAAAAAAGGTAGTGAAAGTATTAAAAATGTCACTCTTAATTTTGAAGATCGTGGCCTTGTTTTCGTAATTGGTAAAAAAGATAGTGGTAAAACAACTTTTCTAAATATTTTAGGGGGGTTAGATACTAATTATACAGGAACTATAACTTTTCTTGGTAAAGATAATCAAGAACTTCATAAAAAAGATGTTGATGCTTTTAGAAATACTTATGTTTCATATATTTTTAAAGACAACAATTTAATAGAGGATATGACTGTTTTAGAAAATATTGAACTTGCTTTAAAACTTCAACAAAAAGATATTGAAAAACCTCGTATTGATAAATTACTACAAAGACTTGCTTTAAAAGATGTGGCATCTTCAAAAGTAGGTGATCTATCTAATTCCCAAAAACAACTTCTCGCAATTGGTAGGACGTTAGTAAAAGATCCTTTAATTGTTTTAGCTGATGATCCTACAAGTGATCTAGATAGTAAAAGTAGTCGAATTATTTTGGAAATTTTAAAAAAAATATCTAAACATCGTTTAGTTATTATCGCAACTGAGGATGATGAAATCGCAAGAAAATATGCAGATAGAGTAATTAGATTTAAAAATGGTCGAGTAACTGATAATGTAAGTAGGGAAAAAGATCATATTGTCTATATCGAAGATAGAAATTTCTTACCAGTTAAAGGAAGACTTCCTTTTAAAGAAATATTTGGGATTTTTAAAAGGTTTCATAAAAATAAAATATTTAAACTTACATTTATAAGTTTATTGATGTTTACTATTTTTGGAATAGGTTTGTCGTTGTTTAACTATGATGCTATTAGTGATCATGTTAATTTGATGAGTAGTAATAATAAGTATTTAGTAACTGTAAGAAAAAAAATTAATGATAATATAGTTCCTTTTAAGGATACTGAAATTACTAACTTTTATAAAGGATATAATATATATCAAGATGGAAGTAAGGTAGGGATTATATTTAATATAGGGGATGCTAGTAGTGTAAATGTATATTATAGTCCTTATTCATTTGATTTAGAGTTTATTGCGCTAGATAAATTTGATGATTTGTTAGATGAAAATGTTATTGGAAGATTTCCTAGTAAGGAAAATGAAATTGTAATATCTAATTATTTAGCTGATCATATTATTAAATTTGGTATTCAAAATGATACTAAAGAGGAATTTAAACCTAAAACTTATGAAGATATTGTTGAAAATGATGGTTTAATTACTATTGATAAAATTGGTGAGGTTAAAATAGTAGGTATTATAAATTATAATTTAACTAATTTTGAAGGTTTAAAAAATCTTACTAAGGAACAGTTAAATAAAGATGATAAAAAATTAGTAAAAGAACTTAATAAATGGACTGATTATTATAAAAGTAAAGTATATGTAAATAAAAGTTTTATAGACAATTTAGATTTAAAACCTAATATTACTAGTGAAGAAGATGGAACAATATTAGTTAAAAATAGTGAAAAATCAGTTTTTGTAAGTGGTTCTTATGGGGATAGTATTAAAGTATATAATAGTCTTGAACCAGTATCTTTAGTTGGTAATGAAGTAGTTTTAGATGTTAATTTTTTAAATGAACTTAGTGATAAAAAACTAGAGGAAGACCTAAAAAAGGTTAAAAAAGAAGATATTCCAGATTATTTAAAAGCTTATATTGATAATTTAGGTATTGTTGGAAGTAAGATTAATATAAATATTTCTAATAAGAAAACTAAGGTTAATAAAACTAATGAATATATAGTAAAAGGTATTTACTATAATGATGAAATTGATTTTGAAAAAACAAGTACTGTTTATTTTGCGAAAGGTAATTTGGATAATTTCCTTATGAATGAAGTAGAAGTTATGGGGTTGTATAAAAAAATTGATGAAGAAAAAGATTTATATACGCAGTTTAATAATTATCCAGTTAGAAATTCTAATCTTGTATCTGAAACTTTATATAGTAAGGATATTTTAAGGAATTTAGAGTTTATAGATATTATTAAAATCCCAGTTCTTATAGTAAGTGTAGTTCTTTTCTTGTTAACGATTGTAAGTTATTTTAAGTATATTAAATATTATATAAATGATAAGAAAAAAGATATAAATGTTCTTAAAACAATGGGTGTTAGTAATAGTGATGTTAGTATTCCATTTTTAGTATCTATTTTTGGTAGTATGATAATATCTTTGATTCTTGGAATTTTATTGATATTCTTGATTAAAAATATGTTAGTTAAACTAGGATATAATATAATTGTTTTTAAGTTTAATATTATGTTTTTCTTGATTTTGTTTATGTTAATATGTTTTGTTATATACTACTTTTGGGTTCTAAAAAAAATAGGGGATATGAAAAGATAAAAAAGATGTAAGTTGATTACATCTTTTCTAATATGATATTTTTGTTTTGTTTTAATCTTTCGTTATTAGGAGCCAAATCAAGGGCAAATTGGATATATTTGTAAGCATTTTTGATATCGTTTGTATAGTAGTAACTAAGTGATAATAAATCGTATATTGTATGATCCCAACTAAAAGTTTCATTGATATAAGTTTTTTGATGAGTTTTAATTTGTAATGCTTTTAAACAATTTGTTTTAACTTCTTCCCAATTTTCAAAAGAGTATTCTAATAAGGCTTTTTCTACATAAGGATCTCTTAGATATGGTGTTTCATTTATTGCTTTATCTAACCACATTCTAGCTTCATCAAAACGATTTAGTTTGATATAACTTCTGGCGATGAAACGCATTGAAGCTGATCTTTCATCTTTCCAAGTTGCTGTAGGTAGATTTAGGTGTTTTATTAGGGTATCAATGCATTCATTCCATCTACCATAATACAT
>CANQER010000059.1 GCA_947595415.1 uncultured Bacilli bacterium | reverse complement strand
ATTTGATAGAAAAAGGATTAGATAATATACCAAGTGAAGGAATAAGTGTAAAAGATTTAAAACTAAAGAATAATAACTTTGAAAGTGGAAAAATAAAAGTAGATAATAGTGGAAATGTAGTAGCAGAAAATGTAAGTAATGGAGAGTATTGTGCAAGTGGTGAAAAAGGAAAGTTAGAAGTAAGTAAAGGTAATTGTGGAAGTAGTAGTGAAAGTGATGAAGGAAATGGAAATAGTTATGTAGATAGTAAATTAAATGGGAATGATCCAAAAATAGTAGGAGACTTAGTAGCAGTAACCATAGATGATAAAGGAGTAGTAAAAAAAGCAGATACAAGTAAAGAATGGTACAATTATGATAAACAAGAGTGGGCCAATGCAGTAATCTTAACAGATGATGGAAGAGTAGAAGCAGATGGAACAATAAAAGAAGATTCAATAAGAGGATATTTTGTCTGGATACCAAGATATAGGTATAAATTATTTAACGTATCAATTAGTTCAACTGTATCAAAACAAACTATAGAAATCGAGTTTCAAAGTATGGAAGATTCAGTAGATAAAGGAACAAAAAATGATGAATGGTTAACCCATCCAGCATTTACAACAATGGGAGTAAGTGGATTTTGGGTAAGCAAATTTGCGTGTACAGGAACACTTGATAATGTAACAGTAAAACCTAATGAATTAACTCTTAGTTTTCAAAATTTTAGATCATTATTTAAAGCAACATATAATTTTGATAGAAATGTATTAAATAGTCATATGATAAAAAATACAGAATGGGGAGCGGTAGCATATTTATCAAATTCAAAATATGGCAAGTGGGAAAATGATATTTATGATTCCAATAATAAGCAAATTTATTTAAATGATTCAATATATGTAACAGGAAGAAGTGTAGGATCTACGTCCCTAAATGGTGATCTTACAAATGGAACATATAACTGGAATGATACAGAGGATAGAAAAGATGGAACAGGAGCAGCAGGAGCAGGAGCTTCTACAACAGGAAATATAACAGGAATATATGATATGGCAGGACAAGGCTACGAATATACTGCATCGTATATGGAATTCACAAATTCATTATCCGGAGGTTCAGGAAATGGAAATAGTTATTTTACAAAAACTGAAGTAGATAGTTACGATAAAAAATATTTTGATGTTTATGAATCATCAAGTGATCGATATAATTACTCAAGAAGAAAATTAGGAGATGCAACAACAGAAACTCGTGTATGGGATAAATCAGATATATCATTTGTTGTTCCTGACTCTCCCATTTTTGAAAGACATGGTATAATTTTCTCAGTAAATACTACCCATGCTAGTGCTCCTACTAATATGGGATTAACAACCCATTTAGTCCTTTCTCCTCAATAATATTTAAAACAAAAAACCGTGTAAAACAACAAACACAGTTTTTTAATTAGTATTTTTATTTTTAATAAACTCCCTTAACATTTTAGTCAATGCTCTTTTCTCAATACGCGATACATAACTTCTAGAAATTCCTAACTGCTTAGCTATCTCTTTTTGAGTAACCTCTGTTGTATTATTAAGTCCATATCTTTTAATAATAATCTCTTTTTCACGATCATTTAAAACATTAAAATATTTTTCAATCAACTTAATATTATCCTTAGTATGTAAATCCAAAGCAAAATCAGGCTTTGGAGTTTTAAGAATGTCCAAAAAAGTAATTTCATTACCTTCTTTATCAAATCCAATTGATTCATTAATACTTATATTCTTATTATTTTTTTTATCACTCCTAAAATACATCAAAATCTCATTTTCAATACATCTAGCTGCATAAGTAGTAATACGTGTTCCTTTATCCAAAGAATAACTATCAATACCCTTAATTAAACCAATAGTTCCAATACTAATTAAATCATCAACATCTTCTTTCCTATGATCATACTTTTTAACAATATGCGCAACTAATCTTAAATTGTGTTCAATCAACTTATTTCTAGCTGTTTTATCTCCAAGTAAACTTTTTTTAACACATTCTTCTTCTTCCTCCTTACTAAGAGGATCAGGAAACAAATTATTTGAATAAGCAGCTGTAAATAAATAAAAGTCTTTAAAAAGTAATTCTAATATTTTCTTAAACACTAAATCACATCCTATATAATTTTATTAAAATAACAAAATTTTAGAATAAAAAAGGAAATGGCCTTACTATCTAAAATAATATAGTAAGGAGGTAACATGAATAAGATAGCTTTTTTAATTTTTACATTTATGAGTTTTATGCCACTTATTAAAGCAGATACTCAAACATTTTATTCAGATTATGGTGAATTTAGTGACTATCAAGAAGAATTTATAAGTAGTAGTGATACCATTTTAACAGAAAAAGAAAGAAGATATAAACTTTATAAAAATGTCGTAAATGAAGGAGATTATTTTATTGAAAATGAAAATCCTACCAATTTACCTTTTATAAACAAAGATGATTATAAAATAAATAATTTTACCTCTTGGTCAACAACTAAACCAGAAGAAAAACCCCATCGTATTATCGATTATAGAAGATTAACTTATTACCAAGATATGCGTGAAATTAGATATATCCATCTTTATAATTTTAATGGTAGTGAAAATAAATTAATAATTCCAGAAATAGTTGTTTACCTAAATGATGAAGTTAAAAGTTATTCTGTTTTATGTCAAAAATGTAGTGAAAACTTTGAAGAAAATGTTAAAAATAAAGTTTATAATGATAACGTATATGTCCAAAATGATGGTTATATAAGACTTGATTTAGGCTATTACTATAAGTTAGATGCAATAAAAATAAAAATATATTTATATGATCCAACTGATGAAGAAAAAAGGTACTCTTTTAATATAACAAGAACTGCTTCTAAAGATGATCAAATATTTGCTCAAGTGGTAGAAAGGACACAGTTTAAAAGTAATGATACTAATGATGTTAAATCATACTTTTATAATATTAATGATTATAACATTATAAACCCAGAATGGTGGTCAATGAATACAACTACCATGGAGGTTTTAGAAACCAAAACAAGAAGAGTTGAAGTCTATGATCAATATAGATACCAAGATACTTTATATCGTTATTATAATATGTATCAAGAAAAAACTGACGACTATTTTAAAGATGTAACAGAAGAATATCCTTATAAGTGTGAGGATGAATATAAAGATTATTATAGATATAAAACAAGAGATAAATTAGTTTTAAAAAATGATATGGTTATTACTAGTTATGAAGACAAATTAGAAGATTTTATAGTATATCAAAGTAAGGATGTGATAATAACAGGAGAAGTAAATTATGATATTAATGATACTTATAATGTCATTTATAAAATGGGTGAAGTCGAAGTTTCAAAAGATGTAGTAGTTAATATCGAAAGAAAAAGTGATGATCCCAAATTAGAAGATGATAATAAAGATGAAGAAGTATCTAAACCAGAAGATAGTAGTGATAAAGAAGATGTTAAACCAGAAGATAATATTGATAAAGAAGAAGATGTTAAACCAGAAGATAATGTTGATAAAGAAGATATTAAACCAGAAGATAATAATAAAAATGAAGAAATTTCTAAACCACAAGATAAAACAAATGAAGAAAATAAGTCTAATTTAGAAAGTTCTAATATAGAAAAAATAGAAAAGAAGAAAACTACAGTTTTAAAGAACAATATCAAAGAAGATAATAGTAGTAATATAAAGAATAATAATTTAGTAACAAAAGAAGTTAAAAACAATAACAAAGAATCTAATGAAATAAAAGTACCTTCTAAAAAAAATGTAGAAAAGATTTCTAATGATAAAAAAAATTTAAAAGCTAAAGGTGATAATATATATAAATTCAGTATAATTACAACCATTTTATTTGGAGGATTATTTTTACTTTCAATGGGTTTAAATTTAATAAAGAAAAAAATGTCGTACTAAAAAAGTAACTAGTTTTGTCGAATAGCAATAAACAATTTAAAAGATGTGGTAAAGTGGGTTTAAGCGAGGTGATTATTTGCTAGAAATAGATATGGATTTTAAAAAAGGGGTATTTTTTGTGAGGTTAAAAGGTAGCCTTGATAATAATAGCGTATCTAAATTAAACGATGAAGTTATCAGTTTAATAAAATCTGCAGAAATTAGGAATATAGTCATTAACGTAGATGGTCTTACCAATATTGATATGAAAGGTATAAATTCACTTCTTTACATATATGAATTGACTAATCAAAATAAGGGCAAAAGTTTACTTTGTGGAATTAGTAATGAACTAGTTAAAAATCGTATTAAAAATAGTCGAATTTTTAACTATATGTATGAAGCAAGTGATGAATTATCAGCAATTAACATTATTAATTTATAAGGAGAGTGAATGGAATCATTAGAAAATTGTTTACTAGAAAATGAAAACTATATTAAAGGGATTGCGAACAAGTATTTTCCAAAATATCAATACAAAGAAGATTTATATCAAGTAGGTAGTCTAGGTTTTATAAAGGCTTATCAAAATTTTGATGAAAATATTGGATGTAAATTAACTAGTTATGCTTTTCCATATATAATTGGTGAGATGAAAAAACTTGTAAGGGAGGATAAAAACATCAAGATAAGTAAAGATATTTCAAAACTTTATGCTAACATTGAAAGAATATCAAATTATTTGACTCAAAAAAATATGCAACCTCCATCTATCAAACAGTTAAGTGATTATATTGGCGTTTCAGAATATTACATCAGTGAGGCAATAAAAGCTATGGCATCTGTTCAAAGCATTGATGAAGACGTTAATAATAATGGCAAGGTGGTAACCTTACATGATATAATTCCTAATAAAGGCAACATGGATTTAGATGATTTGATAGCTTTAAAAGCTGAACTAGAAAGTTTAACTCCTTTTGAAAAAAGTATTATTGAAACTAGGTACTTAAAAAACTATACGCAAAGTGAGGTGGCGAAAAATTTTAATATGACGCAAGTTCAAGTATCTAGGCAAGAACAAAAAGTAATAAAAAAACTACGTAATAATCTAATCGCTTAAAAGTATGTAATATGCATACTTTTTTTATTATATATTTAACTAGGTGATGTTATGAAAAAGGATGATGTAAAAATTATAATTTTAATTTTATTGATTTTTATAGGTGTAATTTATTTAACTCATTTGTTTAATAAAAAATGTTATTCAATGATTAAATTAAAAGGTAATAAAATGGTTGTTTTAAAGGATAATGAAAAGTATAAAGAAGAAGGTTATACTATTTTAGATAGTTGTAATCATGAAAGGTATTATGATATTGATATTAAAAATAATATTGATTATGATAATCCTGGTACTTATGAGATTACTTATTCTTTTAAAAATGAACTTAATGAACTTGTGATTGCTAAAAGGTTTGTGGTTGTAACTAAGAGTAATTATACTTATAAAGATAGTTATGATGATATTGATAGTAAAGTAAGAAGTTGGGGAATTAAAAATGAAAAGGATGGAACACGACCAGTTGAGGTTAATAATTACCAAGCTATATTAAAAAAATATAATGCTTATTTAGTTGGGGATGATAGGAAGGTTTTGTATTTAACTTTTGATGAGGGAAGTAATGATACTTATTTAAAAGAAATTGTTGATGTTTTAAATAAGAATGATGTTGATGCTACTTTCTTTTTGTGTAAAGGGTATATGGTATCTAATAAAGATTTAGTTAAATCGATGGTTAAAAGTGGTCATGTAATAGGTAATCATACTGTTAATCATCATCAAATGACTCAATATGCAAATAGGGAAAACTATCAAAAGTTTGTTTCTGAGATTGTTGATTTTGAAAAGGCTTATATGGATATTATAGGTAAACCTTTAGAAAAATTATATCGTGAACCTAAAGGGGAATATAGTTATAGATCTCTTATGTTGGCTAAAGACTTAGGATATAGGATTTTCTTTTGGAGTGCGACATATTTAGATTTTATGGGTGATGTTAGTAAAGAAAAAGCTTTATCTGAATTAACTAGTAGAGTTCATAATGGAGCTATTTATTTGATGCATCCTAAAAATAAAGGGAATTATGAGGCATTAGATGATTTTATAAAGATAATGAAAAAGAAGGGTTATAAGTTTGATTTAGTTAAGAATATTAAGTAGAGTGTAAAGTTATAAATTACATACTTGAATAAATGGTAATTTAATGGTATATTAGTAATGTAATGAATAGTAGATAAAGGGAGAGTGGATATGTTAGCAAATAGCAAATGGGGGGGGTATTTAGAAGCTTTAATTAACGATGTAGTAGAGGATATTTCATAG
>CANQER010000058.1 GCA_947595415.1 uncultured Bacilli bacterium | reverse complement strand
CCCCATTTGCTATTTGCTAACATATCCATTACCTACTTTCTTATACACTATTAATATACCATTAAATAACCATTTATTCAAGTATAAAATATATAACTTTACATTAAAAAAGGTGAAAACAAACTATTTTTCACCTAATCCATATTTACGATTAAACTTTTCAACATTACCCTTCTTAACAGTAACAATCTTTTCACCTGTAAAAGCAGGATGACATTTATTACAAACCTCTAAATGTAACTCTTTCTTATTAGATCTTACTGTAAATGTATTACCACAAGCACAAGTAACTTTAGTATCCATTTGATTATCTGGTTTCTTCATAATATCTCTCCTTCCAGCCATGATTTATACAAATCATAGAAAATTTAAGTGTTTATATTATAACAATTTTTATTTTATTAGTCAACTACTTTTCTTGACCTATCAAATTAAGTAAATCTAAGAAAATATTAATAAAATCTAAATACAATTGTAAAGCCCCATAAATAGCTAAATTACTATTATTTTCCATCAACTTTAACTTTTGAACATCATAAGCAGTAAATCCTATAAAAATCAAAAGACCAATACAACTAATAACTAAATTAAACATATTACTTTGCATAAAAATATTAACAATAATCATAATAATCAAAGCAATAAGAGCCATAAACAAATAAGTACCTAACTTAGTCAAATCAACCTTAGTAAAATATCCTAATAACGCAAATATCAAAAATACTAAAGCAGCTATTAAAAATACAAAAATAATAGAACTTACCTCATATACCACAAAAATCACTGAAAAAGTTAAACCTGTTATAAAAGCATATAAAATATACATTACCTTAGCTAATGGAGGATTTAACTTATTAATAAATATTGACAAAGTAATAACAAGACCAAGCTCAATAATCGCAAGGATAATAATAGTCTTAAAATTCAAAACATTAATAAGCATATTTTCATTATTCGCTACAACAATCCCTGTAACAAAAGTAATCAAAAGACCAATAAACATCCAACCAAACACTTTAGTTAGAAACTTGTTCATAAAACCACCTCACCTATATTATATCACTATTTTAATAAAGAATTATTAATTTTTTTTATTATTTCAAAAGATATATCTTTATAACCCTTATCATTAGGATAATAATCAAACATCTTATCAAAACTATCCTTGTTTAAAATACTATCAATATCAACATAACTATATCCATATTTGACACACAATTTACTTATTTTTTTATTAACATAATCAAACAAACTATTAATTTTATCATCATTTAAACTATCATATATATTATTAACCCCCAAAACAATGACATCCTCTTTACAGTAACTCTTAACTAAATCAAAAAGATCATCCATATCCTTTAAAACCTCATCTGCATACTCATACATAACATCCTCATTAAAACTATCCACATTAATTTTATAATATATATCATTTTGTCCAACACATAAAGTAAGTAAATCAGCCTTAATCAAAGCATTTTTAATCGTTTTATCATCAATTTTAACATTATCATCAATCTCATTTATTAAATCAGTAACACGTCCATCCTCCAAAGAAAAATCATCAACATATCTTTCTAAAACCTTTTTATTACTCAAATAATCCTTTATATAACCATTATAACCCTTACCAAAACTATCATTACTCTTTCCCATCGCAAAACCATCACCTAGGGCTACAAAATAAACTTTTTTATCCAAAGTAGTAAGATAAATTATAAACAAACTTAACATAATAAAACTTAAAATCAATAACTTTTTCATAGCCACCTCTATTTTATTATATTTGTAATTTAACTTAATTAGAATAAAAAAAACTTAGTTAAACTAAGTAATCTTAACCTTTGCCCCTATATTCGTAAGTTTTAAAACAATATCCTCATATCCCCTTAAAACATACTCAATATTAGAAATTTCAGTTTCTCCACTAGCTATTAAACCAGCAATTATTAAACAAGCCCCAGCTCGTAAATCAGTAGCTTTTACACGAGACCCTACTAAAGGAGTCTTCCCATTTATATAAATTTTTTTACCATCTATTTTAATATCAGCTTTCATTTTATTCAAATAACTAACATTTTGAAAACGATTTTCATAAATATTTTCCTCAATTAAAGACATCCCATCACAACTAGTAAGTAGGGCAGTTAGAGGTTGCTGAAGATCTGTTGGAAAACCAGGATAACCCAAAGTTTTAATTTTAACAGGAAGTAAATTATCAGTTTTATTAGCAATAACATAATCCTTACCAACTACAATATTAGCTTTCATTTCCTTTAATTTATCAAGCAAAGAATTAATATGTTCAGGAATAATATTTTCAATTCTTAAATTATTACCAAGTAAAACACCCATAATAATTTAAGTTCCAGCCTCAATACGATCAGGAATTACTTCAGTATACCCCCCTTTTAAATTAGGAGTTCCTGTAATCTTAATTTTACTAGTTCCAGCCCCTTTAATATTAGCTCCAAGTTGATTTAAAAAAACAGCAACATTACTAATTTCAGGTTCCTTAGCAGCATTTTCAATAATAGTTACCCCTTTTGCCTTAACAGCAGCCAACATAATATTTATAGTAGCTCCAATACTAGGCATATCTAAATAAATACGTGATCCTTTTAAATCATCTGTATAAATAGAATACTTACCATCCTTAACCTTTATTTTAGCTCCTAAAGCCTTAAACCCTTTTAAAGTTTGATCAATTGGTCTAGAACCTATTGAACATCCCCCTGGAAAAAACATATCAACCTTATGAAACTTTCCTAACAAAGCAGCCATAAAGTAATAAGAAGCCCTAAGTTTCTTAGAAATATTATTAGGAATCTCACGATTTACAATATTTCTAGAATCAATAACAATCTTATTACCAGTAAAAGTTACTTCTGCATTCAAATACCTTAAAATCTCAACCAAAGCATCAATATCTGATATCCTTGGTACATTATCAATTGTAACAATCCCATCTGCTAGTAAAGCAGCTGGAATCAAGGCAACAGCACTATTTTTAGCCCCACTTATTTTAACAGTATTAGATAACTCATGGCCTCCCTCGATTATCATCTTCATAGTATACCTCCAACATCTACCATATCTTATGTATTTAAAGCCATTTAGTGATTATGCCTTATCAATAGATCCAAAAAGTAAAAGCTTTTTATAAATACAATCTTTCATCGCAACTTCCCCACTTTTGATAATTTTTCTTGGATCATAAACATCATTTTTACTTACAAAATCCCTAACTGCATTTGACCAAGCTATTTGAAGTTCAGTATTAATATTTATCTTACAAATTCCTAAACTAATAGCCTTTTTAATTTGATCATCAAAAATACCAGTTCCCCCATGTAATACCAAAGGTAAATTAACCTCTTCACTTATTTTTTTCATTCTTTCAAAATCTAGTTTAGGTTTACCCTTATATAAACCATGAACACTACCTAAAGCAGGAGCTAAAAAATCAATATGTGTATTATTTACCAAATATACTGCATCTAACACATTAGCATAAGCAATATCACTATTAGTACTATCCTCACTACCACCAATATGACCAATTTCAGCTTCCACAGTAACATTTTTATCCTTGGCATAATCTACTACTTGTTTAGTAATAGAAACATTTTCTTCTAAACTATACTTAGATGCATCAATCATAACAGAGGTAAAACCATTATCTATTGCTTTAACACATGACTCATAACTACTACCATGATCCAAATGAAGACTTACTGGAATCGTAATATTTAAATCATCCATTAACCCAGAAACTATATTGTAGACAGTTTTATATCCTCCCATATATTTAATTGCCCCTTCACTTACACCTAATATAACAGGACTTTTATGTTCTTCACAAGATTCTAAAATAAACCTTGTCCACTCTAAATTGTTGATATTTAAGTGTGGTACAGCATACTTTCCTTCCTTAGCTTTATTAAGCATTTCTTTCATATTTACTAACATATCATCACCTACTTTATTATACTATTTATATCTAATTTAAACAATTAAAAGATTAAAAAAAATAACCTATTTGGTTATAATTTTTTTAAGTACTTGAGGCTTTTTAGTAATAATTATCTTGTCTGAATAAGGATTTTGTCTAACTAACCTTTTCATTTTATTTACATTATCAGTCATATATTCTTCGTTAATTGAAATAAAAGTTATCCATCTGTAGTATGAAGATACAGTCTTTCTAACAAACTCTGAATTAGTAATCAAAGAAATATATATATCATTTCTTAACTCTTTAATTAAAGCTTCAACAACACTATCATCTTGATCGATATTAGTTAAATCAAAAATCAAATGTTTATCCTCATTGTTAGAAACAATTTCCCTAACCCTTATAAAATCTCCTATTTTTCTTAACTTTTTATTCAATATTTCTCTTTTTTCTTCATCAAAAATATCCAAACAATCAACCATGATATCATTAATTGAATTATATATTTGAATTTTTTTTAGTTGATCAAAAGTTAAATTACTTATTTTAGCATCCAAATTAGTTCTACTATATAAATCATCATTATCTGATATTACTAACACTCTATCTTTAGTCATCATAACAGGTAAATAAAGACCATCAATATAATTAATTTTTAATGATTTTAATATAGCTTGTTTACTACCCATTGGATAGCCATTATCATTTATTCCTCCATTAGAATAAATAAGTACTTTGTCATTCATCCTAAAACCTCCTAAACTTATAATACATCAAATGGTAAAAAAAATCAACATAAATAGATAATTCCAAGTATTATTAAGGTTAAACCTCCAAACAAAGTAGAAATACTACCAACTAAATTACTTATTTTTTTACCTAAAATAAGTCCTAAATAAGTAAAACTCAAACTAGTAAAAGAAAAGGTAAAAGCACAAATTAAACTATTAATTTTTAAACTAGGAAGTCCTATACCAACTGAAAAACTATCAATACTAACAGCTAACCCAAAAATAAGTAGTTGAACAAATGATTTAATATTCATATTATCTTTTTGTCTAAAGGTTTCAATAATCATCTCAATTCCTATTAAAAAAAGAATACAAGATACTAAAATATCTGTTTTTATTGAAACTAAATTGATAATAAAACTACCTAATAATAAACCTATCAAAGGCATAACAAAGTGATATATTCCCACAATAAAAGAAAGTAAATATATTCTTTTTTTATCTAAATTTAAGGTTCCATAAGCTAAAGATAAGGAAAAAGCATCCATACTAAGACTTATAGCTATTAATACTACTGTTAAAAAAGCCATAAAAAAACCTCCTATAAAATTTTATTATAAGAGATTTAATTTAGACTATAAATATTTATCGATTAATTCTTTTATAAATGAAGAATAGTTAATATCATCACTAGAAGTACTAGAAGCTTCAATCATACAAAGGGGTGGGAATAATACACACCACCAATTGTCACCCTTTCCCTTTCCTAAAGTTACAAGTAAAGACTCATAATTTCCTTCTTTATAAGTAACACCCATAAACTCTTTACTAGGAAAATAATGCATCCCATAACTAATATCGTAATTATATTTTTCGTTTTTTAAAACCTCTTTAACATTACTATCAATTATAGGAAGATTTTCAACTATTTTTTTTCTAGCTTCACTACTACCTTTAGTATCTTTTAAAAGGTTATATAAAGATGTTTGAAGTTTTTCTTTAACCTTTAATTTTACCCTTTGATCATAATCACTATTACTATTAGGAATTACTCTAAGTCTTATAGCATCATCTGGTATAACAACCCCATTTGCTTTAAAACCTATTACTATATAAATACTAAATATTATTAAAATAGTTATTATATTTCTCTTCATTTTATCACCTATTAACTAATGAACAGAAATACAAATTTTATACAAAAAACTATTTTTGAATATTTTTTAAACACTCTTCTTTATCAATTCTTACAAATATTGGTTTTGGTTCATTTAACTTAACACCAGGTTCAATCCCATAGAATTTCTTAGTTGTTTCGATTTGTGTATTTAACACATTTAACTGATGAAAGATCTCTTTAGAAGTATCTGGTAAAAATGGCATAAGTAAAATAGCCCCAATTCTAATTGAATCTAAAAGATTATAAATAACTGTTTTTAACCTTTTAATATTACCTTCTTTAGCTAAAATCCAAGGAGTTGTTTCATCTATATATTTGTTACATCTTCTAAATATTTCAAAAATTTCATCGATAGCATCTGCAACCTTTAAATCATCCATTTTTTCATCAACTTTTTTATAACAACTAACAACTAAATCAATAAGTTCATTATCAATTTCTTCTTTAGCATCTACTTCTGGAACAATACCATCAAAGTATTTATAAGCCATACTAATAGTTCTATT
>CANQER010000057.1 GCA_947595415.1 uncultured Bacilli bacterium | reverse complement strand
ATATTGTTCATTCTATCACTAACAAGATCATAGTCATAATATTCCTTCATTAAATAACTACCAACAATTTGAAAAGGTGAATCATTACTACCTTTTAAAGCACTTTTATAAATAATTTTAGCATTACTTATATCTTGATCTTTAAAATTACCCTTTTCCATATCTTTTACTTCTTTTTTAACAAGCCTTAAAACCTTAGAATAGTCTTTTTTATTAATCCCAGTTTTAATAACTAACATATTCATTCCATTTATGAAATTACAACTTATACTATAACACAATGAATGTTTTTCCCTAACATTTCTAAACAACTTAGAATCAGGACCTAATCCTAAAATATAACAATAAATAAGCATCACATATTGTCTTTCAAATAAACTTAACTTATCTAATTTATAACCCATTATTAAATTACTTTGATTATTATCAGATTTTTCCTTAACCACTTTAAATCTTTTTCTAATTTTATCATGATTTACAATATGACTATCAGAATTTTTCTTAATTGTTTTGATTTTAAACTTATTCATAAATATGTTTTTAACTTTAGAATTATCAATATCCCCTATTATAAAAACATCAATTAAATCACTTTTTAAAACAGACTCATAATAACTATATAACATCGATTCATCTATTTTATCAATATCTTCAATATACCCATCAGGATGGTAAGAAATTACACTTTTACTATCAACTTCCTCAAAGCATCTTTCTGTAGCATAACGAACAGGATCTTCACGAATTTGGGAAATATAATTTTTCAAATTTTCTTTTAAAATATCCAAAGTATTTTTATCAAATTTTTTGTTTTGGACATTAGGATTAAAAATCATTTCAAAAGCAAAATCTAAAGACTTTTCTAACATACCCTCTTCTGTATATTTTTCGTTTAAAAAAGTTAAATCAAATTTAATAATTGAGTATTTCCCAGATAAAGAAACAGCACTATTATACCTTAAATTATATAACTCTTCAGTTTCAATAATTAACTCTTTTCTAGTTTTATACTTATTACTAGTATAAAACCAAATATCGTTTAATAAACTTCTTAGGGTTAATTCTTCTTTTTTAGCTTTCCTTTTGAAATTAAAACTAACATACACACTTTTAAAACGATCAGTTTTAATGGTATGAAGATTATAAGGTCCCATCTCATATTTCATATATTTCATCTTATCACCTACTTGTTAGTATACGTAACTTTTTAAATTTTATAAGGATTCTAAAGCTAATTTTATCATATCTATTAAAGTTGTTTCACGTTTTTTAGCATCAATTTCTTCTTTAGTTACAACATTATCTGTAACAGTAAGAATACAACTAGCTTTTTTATTCAAACTTTTAGCATTGTGAAAAAGTCCAAATGACTCCATTTCTACACCCAAACACTTTTGATTGTTGTATAAATCGTAAACATCCTTAACATCACTATAAAACACATCAGAACAGTGGATTCTTCCCTCTATTAAATTAATATTGTTTTTTAATGCTATATCCTTTATATGATTATTAAGACTTAAATCAGCTTCAATTATATTTTTAGCATAACCATTTTGACTTAAAGCATACGTTGATAATGAATAAGATTCTTTAACTAAAATAATATCATAAACATTAATCTTATCAGTATAACTTCCACAAGAACCAATCCTTATAATATTATCAACATCGTAAAATTTAAAAAGTTCATAAGAATAAATTCCAATACTAGCTATCCCCATTCCAGATGCCATAACAGTTACCCTTTTTCCCTTATAAAAACCAGTATAAGCATACATTCCTCTTACCTTATTTACGAGTTTGTAATCATCTAAGTAGTTTTCAGCTATAAATTTAGCTCTAAGAGGATCACCTGGCATAATTACAGTTTTCGCAATATCCTCTTTTTTAGCCTCAATATGAGGTGTCATAATATCACTCTCCTATTTTTATAATTATATAATAGTCTGTTTTTACTGTCAATATTGTTTATTTCAAGATTATAAGATATAATAAAACTAGGTGATCTTATGAAAGTAAATGTTAATAAAGATGGAAATTTGATTGTAATTTCTGGTCCTTCTGGCGTTGGGAAGGATACAGTTTGTAGTAAATTATTAGAAAATAACAAAGATATTTTTGTCTCAATTTCAGCTACTACTAGAAATAAAAGGAAAGGTGAAAAAGAAGGAGTTGATTACTATTTTAAAACTCAAGAAGAATTTAAAGATTTAATTTCTAAAAATGAACTACTAGAATATGCTTTAGTTCATGAAAAATACTATTATGGGACTTTAAAAAAACCAATTATGGACAAACTTAAAGAAGGAAGAGATGTCCTTTTAATCATTGATATTCAAGGAGCTCTTCAAATAAAAAAACAATTTGAACAAGCTATATTTATCTTTATTTTACCACCTTCTTTAAAAGAACTAATGAAACGTTTAATAAATAGAAAAACAGAATCTAAAGATGAGATTCTGAATCGTTTTAAATCAACCTACAAAGAAATTAACGCAATTTATAATTACAATTATGTTGTGGTGAATGACGAAGTTTTAAACTGTGTTAAAAAAATCGAAGCTATTTTACTAGCTAGTAAATGTCGAGTAGATCGTATCATGGATTTAGAATTAAACACCAAAGAAGATGAAATCCATGAGATGTTGATAGATTTATAAAACTTTTTTCAAAAATTGACCAGTATAACTAGATTTTACTTCAGCAACCTGTTCAGGAGTACCTTTAGCTACTACATTACCCCCTAAATCTCCTCCTTCTGGTCCTAGGTCAATTATATAGTCTGCTACTTTGATAACATCTAAATTGTGTTCAATTACAATAACTGTATCCCCATTATCGACAATTCTTTGTAAAATCTTTAACAGTTTTTTAATGTCATCACTATGTAAACCTGTAGTTGGTTCATCTAATATAAACAAACTCTTACCAGTTGGTTTTTTTTGTAATTCTTTAGCTAATTTTACCCTACCAGCTTCACCACCAGATAAAGTAGGAGCTATTTGACCAAGTTTAATATAGTCTAGACCTACATCACTTAACATTTGAAGTTTGTTTTTAATTTTAGGGAAATTTTCAAAGAAAACTAAAGCTTCTTCAACTCGCATTTGTAAAACGTCATAAATATTTTTATTTTTAAACTTTATTTCTAGAGTTTCTTGGTTATATCTAGTTCCTTTACATACCTCACAAGGAACATAAACATCAGGTAGAAAATGCATTTCGATTTTTTTTACCCCATCACCCCAACAGGCTTCACAACGTCCTCCTTTAACATTAAAAGAAAACCTTCCTTTATCATAACCCCTTATTTTAGCTTCTTTTACGTTAGTAAAAACCTCTCTTATATCATCAAATACTCCTGTATAAGTAGCAGGATTACTTCTTGGAGTTCTACCAATTGGAGCTTGGGAAATATCAACTACTTTATCAATATTTTCAAGACCTAAAATACTTTTATGAGCCCCTGGTTTTTCTTTAGTTTTATATAAATTATTAGCTACAGCTTTATATAGTATTTCATTTATCAAACTACTTTTACCACTACCACTTACTCCAGTTACGCAAGTAAATGTTCCAAGAGGTATTTTAACATTAATATTTTTCAAATTGTTTTGTTTAGCACCTTTAATTTCAAGGTACTTTTTATTACCTTTTCTTCTTTTATGAGGAACTTCTATTTTCTCTTTACCAGTTAAATATCTAGCAGTTAGACTATTAGGATTTTTCATAACCTCACTAGGAGTTCCACAAGCTACAACTTCACCTCCATGAAGTCCAGCTCTAGGACCTATATCAACTAAATAATCACAAGCTAACATAGTATCTGTATCATGTTCAACTACAATTAAAGTATTACCTAAATCACGCATTTCTAATAAAGAATTAATAAGTCTTTGATTATCACGTTGATGAAGTCCAATACTAGGTTCATCTAATACGTATAAAACTCCTGTTAGACGAGAACCAATTTGGGTAGCTAATCTGATACGTTGAAGTTCTCCTCCAGATAAACTACTAGCTGAACGACTTAAAGTTAAGTATTCTAACCCTACATTAATTAAAAATGACAACCTTGAATTTATTTCTTTAATTATTAGTTTAGCTATTTCTTTTTGTTCTTTGTTTAATTTTAAATTTTCAAAAAAATTATAAAGATCTTTAATACTTAGTTGGGTTATTTCATAGATATTTTTCTTACCCACTAGTACAGATAAAACATAATCAGCCAAACGAGAACCATGACAAGTTGTACAAGTCATCTCAACCATGTAATTTTCTATCCATTCTCTAATCCAATTACTTTTAGTTTCCATGTATCTTCTTTCAAGATTAGTAATAACCCCTTCATAGTAATCAGTAGATGTTCTAGTATTACCATTTTTAGCTTTATAATTAAACTTAATTGGTTCTAAACTACCTCTTAAAATAATATCTAACTCTTTTTTAGTTAAATCTTTTATAGGTTTATCCATATCGATATTATAGTGATCACAAACTGCTTTAAGTTGAGTATAATAAATACTATTTGGATCATCAATATTTAAAGTAACAATCGCTTTTTCATTTAATGATAGATTTTTATTAGGTATTATTAAATCTTCATCTATTTTAAGTTTAATCCCAAGTCCTTTACAGTCAGGACAAGCTCCATATGGGGCATTAAAAGAAAACATTCTTGGCTCTAATTCAGGGATAGAAAAATCACAATTAGGACAAGCATATTTTTCACTCATAACGATTTCTTTTTTCCCTACAACATCAATTACTACCTTACCATTTGCTTCTTTACTAGCTATTTCAATCGATTCATATAGTCTACTTCTAATGTCTTTTTTGATAATTAAACGATCTATTACAATATCAATATTGTGTTTCTTGTTTTTTTCTAAATCGATGTTTTCTGATAGATCATACTCTTCATCATCTATTCTAACTCTAACATACCCATTTTTACGTAGTTTTTCAATTAGATCTTTATGAGTTCCTTTTTCCCCATGGATAATAGGTGATAAAACTCTTATTTTAGTGTTTTCTTCTAATTCTAAGATTTGATTTGTCATCTCTTCAACACTTTGACTACTTATAGGTATATGATGAATAGGACAATAAGGAATACCTATTCTTGCATATAAAAGTCTTAAATAATCGTATATTTCTGTAACTGTACCTACTGTACTTCTAGGATTTTTATTAGTAGTTTTTTGATCAATACTAATAGCTGGACTTAACCCTTCAATACTATCAACATTAGGTTTTTCAGTCCCCCCTAAAAATTGTCTAGCATAAGCACTTAAGCTTTCCACATACCTACGTTGCCCTTCAGCATAGATAGTATCAAAAGCTAAACTACTTTTACCACTACCACTTACACCTGTCATTACAATTAGTTTGTTTTTAGGAAGCGTTAAATCGATATTTTTTAAGTTGTTTTCTCTAGCTCCTTTGATTATTATTTGATCCATTTTTATCACCTCAAATACAAGTATTATAACAAATAATTTTAAAAAATTAAATATAGTTTATTTAAAGCATATATATTATAACATACTTATGTTTGTATTACAAGAATATTTTTTAATCAAAAAACTGTGTCTTATTATGAAATTGTCAACAAAGTCACTAAAAAGTAAATTATTTAAAGAGACATTCCCTCTCATCTAATCTCTATAAAAAACTTACTATTTTATTATTTAAAACCTCTAAGAAAAATGTCAAATCACATTTCTTCCTTTACAACTTGATAATTAAATTCCCCTTTTTCTATAATTTTTTATTCATATTTTTTCTTCTTTATTATATCATAATAAAAATGTAGACAGTTTTTATGTCTACATTTTTTCTATAACTTCATCTATTGCACAATTAACTTTAATTAAGGGGCTAATACTAATCGAGAAGAAACTGTACTATTTGTTCCACTATCACTATCATTAAATTGAAATATTCCTGCATAGCTATTACAATCATAATAACAACCTCGTTTAAACCATCTAACATTACTATCTACAAAATAATAACTATCACTATACCAATTTCTTGTTTCTGATGTTGCATCCCCTAAAATTCTATACTGATATGTAGAATTTGTACTATATGAATTATATTCATCAAAATACTTTGGATCATATGAACTTATTTCTGAGTTTGAAATACCTCCTGCTACTAATTCAGTTGCTCCTCCTGACATATCATATATTCCTGTTATATTTCCTGTTGTACTTGCTCCTGCTCCACATGCCCCTTTTCCATTTCCTCTATCTGTTGTTTCTGTCCAATTACAACTTCCTGTTGCAGATGAGTAAGTTCCTAATCCTGGGCAACCATAACTTTTTCCAGTGTATATATAATTTGAATTGTTTCCATATATTTCTTTATTGGTTCCAGTATAAATTTTATTTCCATATTTTCCATAATTCGAATGAGATAAATAGGCTACTGCTCCCCATTCTGTATTTTTCATC
>CANQER010000056.1 GCA_947595415.1 uncultured Bacilli bacterium | reverse complement strand
GTTTGCTAAACTATGTATCGAAAGAAGAATACTAAGTGCTATTGTAAGTTCTAATCGAAAAAAGCATAAAATTTTAAATGAGTCACTATCTATTGATGGTTATGATGATGATGGAGTAAGTTATACCTTAGATTCATTTTTATCTGATCAAACTAACAATCCTGAATATCGTGTTATTTTAAATGAAAAAGAAAAAGAACTTATCTTAGAAATTAAAGATAAGCTCACACCCTTTGAAGAACAGGTTTTTGACTTAAAGGTAAAAGGTTTTAATTATAAAGAAATTGCTAAACTTTTATCTAAAGATCCTAAGTCAATAGATAATGCTATTAGTAGAATTAAGAAAAAGATAAAAAGTTAGTTTAACTTGTCTTTTGAATTAATTTTATTCGGTAAAATGGTATCGTTTTCTTCAAATAGAACACTTATTGGAATGTTAAAATGATTAGCTATTTTTTCAATTAAGTCAAGAGATACATTACATTTACCACATTCAATATCACTCATATAGCTAATTGAAATATCTAGTTTTTCAGCTAGTACTTCTTGTGAATAATTATTTTGAAAACGATAAAATTTAACATTTTTACCTAAAAGTTGTTTTATATTCATTTTATCACATCCACTATTAGTTTACGATAATAAGTAAAAATTAAACATAAACTGGTAACGTATATTAAGGATTTGATATAAGAATATAATAAAATAGTTGACAATGAATTAAGAATAGTGTATAAATTAAATACAAAAGGATGTGATTTATGAAATTAGTCATAGTGGAATCACCAAGTAAGAGTAAAACGATTGAAAAATATTTGGGAAAAGATTACAAAGTTGTGTCTTCTAAAGGTCATATAAGAGATCTAGCTACCAAAGGAAAGTATGGACTAGGGGTTGATATTGAAGATAATTTTAAACCAACTTATACGACTATCAAAGGGAAGAAACAAACAATTGATGAATTAAAAAAGGAAGTAAAAAAAGCAGATCATGTCTTTCTTGCGACAGACCCAGATCGTGAAGGTGAAGCTATTAGTTGGCATTTGTATGATGCGCTTGGACTTAAAGATGATGATTATGATCGAATCGTTTTTAACGAGATCACTAAAAATGCAATAATTGAATCTTTTAATCATGCGCGTAAAATCGATCAAAATTTAGTAAATAGTCAAGAAGCTAGAAGAATTTTAGATAGAATTATTGGTTTTCGTTTAAGTAAACTTATGCAAGCTAAAACTGATGGTAAAAGTGCTGGACGTGTTCAAAGTGTTGCTTTAAAGTTGATTGTTGATAAAGAACGTGAAATTAATGATTTTAAGGAAGAAGAATATTATACAATAACTGCTAAGTTTAATGGATTTGAAGCAGACCTTTTTAACTATAATCACAAAGATATTGAGATTAAAAATGAGGTTTGTGCAAATGAAATTTTAGATAAATTATCTAATGCTTTTAAAATTGAAAGTGTTGATAAGAAAAGTAAAAACAAACAATCAAAAAGTCCTTATATAACAAGTACTCTCCAACAAGATGCTTCAAATAAGTTGGCGATGACTTCTAAAAAGACTATGAGTATTGCTCAAAAGTTGTATGAAGGAATTGAACTTGCAGATGAAACAGTTGGGTTAATTACTTATATGCGTACAGATTCAACTAGAATTTCTAATGAGTTTATTAAGGAAACAAAGGATTATATTAAGGCTAATTATGGCGAAGATTATGTTGGTAGGGTTAAGGTTAGTAAAAAAACTGAAAATGTTCAAGATGCTCATGAAGCAATTAGACCTACTAGTATTAAAAGAGATCCTTTGTCTGTTAAACCATTTTTATCAAATGATGAATATAAGTTATATAAGATGATTTACTATCGTGCTTTAGCATCTCTTATGGCAGACGCTAAGACTGAAAATACAACAGTTATTTTAGATAACAATAATTATCAGTTTAAATCAACAGGACAAATTATAACTTTTGATGGGTATTTGAAGGTTTATAAAGATTATGAAACAACCAAAGAAGAGTTATTACCTCCATTTGATACTTATAAATCAAATATTATAGTTTCCAATGATATTATAAAAGAGCAACATTTTACTAAACCTCCTGCACGATATACAGAAGCTAAATTGATCAAGGAAATGGAAGAGTTAGGAATTGGTCGACCATCTACTTATGCGACTGTTATGGATACAATTAAAAAAAGAGGTTATGTTGATATTGTTGATAAAAAGTTTATTCCAACTGAAACAGGGATAGAAATTACTGATAAACTTCAACAATACTTTGACCATATTATAAATGTAAATTATACAGCTAGTATGGAAAACGATTTGGATAAAATCGCTTTAGGTAAATTAGTTTGGTATAAAACTTTAAAAGATTTTTATGATGATTTTGAACCATCTTTGAAAAAAGCCTTTGACAATATGGAGAAAAAAGCTCCAGAAAAAACAGGTGAAACTTGTCCTTTATGTGGAAGTGATCTGGTTGTTAGAAAGGGTAGATATGGTAGTTTTGTAGGATGTTCTAATTATCCAGAATGTAAATATATTAAAGCTAATGAAAAAGTTGAAGTTGTTGTTTGTGATTGTCCTGATTGTGATGGAAAAATCGTTGAAAGAAAGACTAAACGTGGTAAAATCTTTTATGGATGTAATAATTTTCCAAAGTGTAAAAGGGCTTATTGGGATCAACCAACAGGTGAGTTATGTCCTAATTGTAATGCTATGCTTGTTATTAAAAAAGATAAAATTAAATGTAGTAGTTGTGATTATGAAAAATAACACAACTTTTTTTTGAAAATCAAATGAAAATATAGTGTAAATAATTAGACAATTAAATAATTATTAGAAGATAGACATTTTTGTTTATTAAAATAATAAAAACCTTTGCAAATTACTACAAATTATGATAAAATATTGGTAGTAATTTGTTAGATGAATAGGGGTAGAATTGATAGCTTTTGTTTTAATAGACAAAATTGAATAAAAAAATATAAGAGTTTTAAAGGCTTATTAAGTATGTTTTGATTTTAATAATTAATAATATGGAGTGATAATATGCAAGAAATAACTAATTATGTATTAACTAATCCTATTTTAATAGTTGAACTACTAGTAATAGCAATTCTTATTTTATTGTTTTTGGTTATCTTTGTTTTTAAAAGAAAAAAAGATGATTATATCCATTTTGAAAAAATTGAAAAAGAAGAAGCTGAAAATGAAATTGAGGCTTTACTTGAACGTATGCAACAAGATTTAGAAAATGATGGTAAGGATGCCTTAGAGACATTTGAACAAGAACAAGAAGAAAAAGCTATCATTAGTTATAAAGAACTACTAGCTAAAAAAGATGGACTTAAACAACCAGTAAAAGAAGTTAAAGAAGATGTAATAGAAGAAAAATCTCATGAATTTGATGAACCTAAGGTTAATGTTATGACTATTAAAAATAGTGATGAAAATTTAAAAGAAAGTTTAAGTGTCAAACAAGAAATAAAAGACAACTTAAAAGAAAAAGTAATGGAAGACACTAAAAAATTTAAAAATACAGATTTTATTTCCCCAATTTTTGGTAAACAAAATAGTGATATAAATTATCCTAAAGTACCATCATTTAAGAAAAATAAAGCAGTTATTGAAATCGATGATGGTAAATATGATTTAGAAAAAACATTAAATATTGAGCCAATAGCTGATGAGATTAGAAAAAATGAAGAGTTTTTAAAAGCTTTGAAAGAATTTCGTAATAATTTATAAGCCATATGGCTTTTTTTTGGAGGTTAGAATGAAGTTTTATATATATACATTAGGATGTAAAGTTAATGCTTATGAAAGTAAAGTTATGTATGATTGTTTAATAAATAGTGGTTATAAAGAAGGACTTAGAGATGATTGTGATATATGTATTATAAATACTTGTACTGTTACTAATAGTGCTGATAGTAAGTCTTTAAAAACTATCAAACAGGCGATTAAAAAAAATCCTAAGGCAATTATTGTAGTAGTTGGATGTCTACCTCAAACCAATAAAGAAAAAGTGTTACAAATTCCTGGTGTTGATATTGTTTTAGGGAATATCAATAAATCTAAAATTGCTGAATATATAAAAGAATATAGTAGTAAAATAGATGATGTTAAGGATATAAGTAATGTAGAGTTTGAGAGTATGAAATTAAACAATTTCAATAAAACTAGGGCTTTTGTTAAAATCCAAGATGGTTGTAACAACTATTGTTCTTATTGTATTATTCCTTATTCTAGAGGAAACATTAGAAGTAAGAATAAGGATGATGTTATAAATGAAGTTAAAAATTTAATTAAAAATAATCATAAGGAAATTGTTTTAACAGGTATTCATACAGGTAGTTATTATGATTTTGATAATAATTATAGTTTTAGTGATTTACTAAAAGATTTGGTTAAAATAAAGGGTTTAGAAAGACTTCGTATTTCATCTATTGAAATAAATGAGATAAACGATGAAGTTTTAGATATTATTCGTAATAATGAAGTTTTAGTAGATCATATGCATATACCTCTTCAAAGTGGATCTGATAAGATTTTAAGACTTATGAATCGTAAGTATAATAAAAATGAGTTTATCGATCGAATTGCTAAAATAAGAGAGGTAAGACCTAATATTTCTATTACCACAGATGTTATTGTGGGATTTCCAAATGAAACTGAAAAGTTTTTTGAAGAATCTGTTTCGACTATTAAACAAATTGGTTTTTCTAAAATTCATGTTTTTCCTTATTCGATTAGGAAAAATACTAAGGCTAGTTTAATGGATAATCAAGTTGATGATAAGGTAAAAAAACAAAGGGTTAAATATTTACTTGATTTATCAAAACAACTAGAAATAGACTATATGAATAAATTTATAAATAGTAAAGTTTGGTTTATTCCTGAGGTTTATAAGGATGGATATTTAATTGGTCATACAGGTAATTATTTACTTGTTAAGGTAAAAGGAAATAAGGATTTATTAAATCAAAATGTTTGTGTTTTACTAAAAGAGGTTTTATATCCATACTGTATAGGAGTACTTTAAGTAGGTGATATTATGGACTATATTAAAGGCAATTATAGGAAAAGCATTTATAGATCTGATAGTGGTTATGTGATTGGTCTTTTTAAGTTGCGTGATACTAATATTGAAAGTATGAAAGACTATATAAATAAAACGATAACTTTTACTGGATTTTTTCATGATTTAAATGAGGATGATACTTATATTTTTTATGGTCAGGAAGTTGATCATCCTCGTTATGGTTTACAGTTTCAAGTAAATTCATATGATAGGGTTAAACCAGATGATATTGATGGAATTATTGAGTTTTTAGCTAGTGATTTGTTTCCTGGAATTGGTCGTAAACTTGCTCAAAATATTGTTGATACTTTAGGAGAGAATACTTTAGATCGTATTTTAGAGGAAAAAGAGTGTTTGATGTTGGTTCCTAAACTTACTTTGAATAAGGCTAATAAAATATATGAAGTTTTGAGTAAATATGAAGAAAGTCATAAGGTAATTGTTTATTTGTCAGAACTTGGTTTTAATATGAAAGATGCTCTTAGTATTTATAATTTTTATAAAAAAGAAACTATTTCTAAATTAGAAAACAATATTTATGGGATTATTGATGATATTAGTGGAATTTCTTTTACTAAAATTGATGAGATTGGTTTAAAACAAAATATTAAAATTGATGATGAAAGACGTATTAAAGCATGTATTATTTATAATATGGAAAAACTTACATATAATAATGGTGATACTTATTTAAATAAATCTGAAATTGTAAAGATTACTAGTAATTATTTGAATTTTGAATTAGATAGTGATTTATTTGATGATTTGATCTATGAACTTGTGATGGAACAAAAGGTAGTTTTAGATCAAGATAAGTATTATTTAAAGGATATATATGATGCTGAAAATAGGATAGTTGATAAAGTATGTAAGTTGGTTAAAAAAGGTTCTAGTAATGATAAAAGGATAGTTAGTTGTTTAAAAAAAATTGAAAAATATAATGATATTGTTTATAATGACAAACAAAAAGAGGCGATTGTTAAATCTCTTTTAAATAATATTGTTATTATAACTGGAGGACCTGGAACTGGTAAGACTACTATTATTAAGGCTATTACTTCTTTGTATCAAGATTTAAATGATTTAGATTATGAAGCTTTAGTTGGCAAGCTTGCTTTATTAGCGCCTACTGGAAGGGCAGCTAAAAGGATGAGTGAGTCTACACTTCTTCCTGCTACTACTATTCATAGGTTTTTAAAGTGGAATAAGGATAGTAATAGTTTTGCTGTTAATGAGTATAATAAAAGTGATTGTAAGTTAGTTATTATTGATGAGGTTAGTATGATTGATATTAATCTTATGGATAGTTTATTTAAGGGTTTAAATGATGATATTAAGGTTGTTTTGGTTGGTGATTATAATCAGTTACCTAGTGTTGGTCCAGGTC
>CANQER010000055.1 GCA_947595415.1 uncultured Bacilli bacterium | reverse complement strand
GATGATGAAAAAAATACCTTTAACTTTCAACTAGAAGATAAAGATAATGCCTTTATAAGTGGAACAGTTTTAGTGACTGATTCTAAAGGTAATGAACAAATGAGTGAAAAAGTAGAAAAAGTAAATCACTTACAACACGAATTTAAAGAAGAAGAAAGATACACAATTTCAGTTATCGCTACATACGATCTGGATAGTGATAAACTAAACAAAACAACAGGTCAAAAAAACCTATATGAAAATGTCGAAATATACTCTCATACCTTTACAGTAACAGGTGATTACGACTTTAAAATAAACAACATAAGTATTACAGACGCTATTGAAAAAGGTGAAAAACCAACTATTAGTTTTGATAGTACCAATAAAAATAATTTTAAAGTTGAATACATCGTTATTAAAGGAAAACAATACAATGTATCTAAAATAAACGAAAACCACTATGAAGTAAAGTTAGATGATATTGATACTTCAGACTTTGGTAAATATTATATCGATATCGATGAAGTAGTTTTAGATAACCTAAAAAGTTTTAAAAACAACAAAGACTATAACACAACTAAATTAACCTACAATGTTTTAAAAAACGCTCCAAAAATAGATCACATCAATATCAAACAAAACAAAGATACAAATAGTCTTACTACAACCTATAAATTTCATGATCTAGATAGTACACTTGTTAAATTAAAAGCAGTTTTAGTAGACTCAAGTGAAAAAGTTATCGATAGTAAAGTAATCGAAAATCATGAAGATGTAACTTTATCTTATGGCAGTAGTGTTGATGGAAGATATAGAGTAAAATTCCTTGCTGATTACAACCTAGGTACAGAAAGACATGACTTTAAAGACAAAAATATTGGGCAAGGAGAAATCTTAACTCAATCTGATATATATATTGAAAGTGTAACTGTTAAAAATGTTTATCCAACTAAAGGAGAAGCTAAATACACTATCTTATACAAACTTCACGTTCCAGAAGAGTTAGATCTTAAATACAAAACTTTAGCTGGAGTTACAATCAATGGTCTAAATTATGATGGTTCAGCAGGTGATAACTATACATCTACTATAAGTTTTAAAGTTCCAAGTGAATCTGGAGTTGTAACTTTAAAAGCAGATAGAGTAAAACTACGTAATGAATCTTATTGGGGTTACGATCATGCATTTTACTCTATTACTCCTAATATAACTAAAATTGATGTTTTAAAAGATGAACCAACTATTGAAAACTTAGAAATAGTAGATGAAAATTACGACAACAATAAGGTTACTTTCAAATTCAATGTTGTAGATGACAAAGGAGGATTTGAAGGAGGAAAAATAGAATTAGATGGTCAAGAAAAAAGTATTCAAAGAGGCGAAAACGAAGTAGAATTTGAAAATATTACAAAAGATGTAGATTTACTTTTAAAATTCTATGGGGATTACGATTTAGATACTAATACTTTAGAAGATCAACCAAAAGAAACAAATAGATATACAAATAAACTTTTATACCAAGTTAATTATGGTTTATATGATAACGATTTATACGATCAAATAAAACTTGATAATGTAAATACAATAGGTAATGATGATGATTCATATTATGAAAAAAATGAAGATGTAAGAGTTAACTTTGAAGTTTTAGGACTAGATCCAAAATTAAATGCTAGTGTTGATAAAATAATAGTATCAGATAAATCATATAAAGTTAAAACAGATGAAAAGGGAAGTTATATAACTGTCCCTGGTTATGTAAGTTCTGGGGTAAAAGAAATTGATATCGACCAAGTTATCTTAAACAATGGTAAAAAAGTAGTTTTAACTAATCCTTGTAAAACAAGTTTAGAAGTTTTAAAAGACAGTGTTAAAATGGCAGATTTTAATTATGAAGTAACAGATAATGACATAACTTTAAAATTCGATTTAAAAGATAAAGATAGAACTGTAAACAATCAAAAAGAAGACATCAAAGTAAAAGTATATGATGAAGATAACAATGAAATATATGTTCTTTCATATAGTGATATTTTAAAAATCAATAAACGTGATGATGTATTAAGATACTTTATCAGAGTGTACGCTAATTATGACCGTGATATTAGTAAAACTAATGGTTTAAATAACTATCAAAATAAACTTATATTTGAACAAAAAATATCTTTAGATAAAAATTACATCGAATTAAAAGATATATTAGATATTAACTTGTATACTGAAGAAGATGGTAAGACATTTATTTTAGAGGAAGTAGATGTTGATACTTTAAATGAAAATAAAAATAATTATTTTGTAGAAATCAAGATGTCTGAACTTCCAACAGTTTACGCTAAAATAAAAGAAGTTATTGATGATAATGGTAGATTAATCTTAGTTTTAGATTACCAATATACTAAACAAGATACCAATAAAAATAACGATTTAAGAATTGATTTTGGTCCTATTATAGATGGATCTGCGACTAATACAACCCACCATGAAACTATTGAAGATTTAATCAAACGAATTAGTGAAGATCCTAGTGGTGATTATACTTTAATTAATGATATTGATGCTAGTGGTTATGATACTTCTTCTGTGGCTTTAATAGATGCTACATTTACTGGTACTTTAGATGGTAATGGTCATACTATTACGAATTTAAACAAACCACTTTTCAATACTTTAAATGGAGCTAAGGTAAAAAACATTAAATTTTCAAAAGTAAATATTTCTAGTGGAACATCTAAAGGTACTTTAGCTAATGTTGTAAGAAAATCACAAATTCAAAATATTTTAATTGATGATTTTACTAAAACAGTAAGTGATTCTAGATCAGGAAGTTTAATTGGTGAAGTATTTGAAGATAGTGTTATTGAAAATTGTAAAACGACTAAATTTACTATGAGTACTGGGTGGGCTCAACAAGTAGGGGGCTTAATTGGATATCTAGAAAATTCAACTGTTAAGAATTGTTATATAGTGGGTAATATTTCTGCTGTATGGAATTTCGTAAGTGGTTTTATAGGTAATATTGGTGGAAATTCAACCCTTTTAAATAACTATTCAAAAGTAACTTACTATAATAGTGCTTCAACTGTTTCTTGTGGATTTGCTTGTGTAGCTGGTAATGTAGTAGCTAAAAACAATATTAGTTTAAATAAACTTAGTGGAGCTATTACTAGTAAATTTATAAGTAAACTTGACGATAATTCAGAAAATAACTATTATCTTGTTCTTAATGGTGATCAATTTACGCAAAATGGTGTAACTAATATTACTGAAGATATGGTTAATAAAAAGCTATTTCAAGATAATAATTATAGTGAAGATATATGGAATTTAAAGGCAGTATCTTATGATTTAGTACCTAGTTTAAATATTGAAAAGGTAAGTAAGGTAAATGTTGAACAAGTAAAAGATGAATACGATGAAGATATGGAAACTCTTTATAGTAACTTATTTGCTTTGATGCCATTTTACGATAGTAGTAAAATTGTTAAAAGTGCTTCTAAAATAAGTAAAAGTAGTCCTTTATATACTAGTGAAATAATGCATATTATCCCACTTGATAAATCTGGTAATATTGTAACTTACTTAACAAGTGATAATAAGGATAAGATTAAAAAGATAAAAATAATTTTCAAAGACAGACAAAAATTAGATTATGATGTAAGTTATGATAATACTTATGATATGGTCGCAAGTTACAGAATTGATAAGTTAAAAATAGATTATACATATAATCACTATGTTATCGATAAAAACTCACAACTTGTTAATAATTTAACTAACTATTTAGAGGGACTTACTTATGAAGATAATCTAGATAAGTTAACTAATGCTGATGATAGTAGAATATATCGTGAATTTTACTATGATGTTACTCAAAAAGAGTTAAAAGAGTTTGTTTTGAAATTTTTGTCTAATAGTAATTACACTAATACGATTAAAGATGAAACTATTGATGATTACTTAGAAAAAGAGGTCAAAAAAGATCAAAAACTTGAAAAAATATTATATGTTTATAATTATTTGAAACGTTTCTATAGTCTTTCTTTTGATGGTATGATGTTAAATGATTTTATGTTATTTAATTCTAAAGGATTTAGTAATGATATTAATCAATATACTATCGCAGATAGTTTTATAGCAAACGATCAAAACCTACTTTTAAATAGAACTAATGAAACTTATAATAGAATGTTTGCGAAGTATACAAATCAAGATAAAATTACAGATTTTATTGAATATTGTGTAAAAACATTTACTAATGATACACCAGATCATTGGGCTGCTAATCAATTTAAAGGATATTTAACTGAGATTAAAGTTGATGGTCATGATGAAGTCCAATATACTTTATGGGATCACCTTAAATCAGTTGATACTGCAACAAATGTTAGTTGGTATAATTATGTTTTACCTATTTTGACTTTACCTAAGAATGCAGCTTATATTATCTCAAGTCCTGTTCAATTTATTATTGGATCACAAAGAACTTATATTACTAATCCAGAAGATCCTATCCAACAAGCAAGTCTAAGAGATAGAATAGAAACATATGCGACTAGAATGGGAACATATTATAATACTGCATATGGTATTTTACAAAACGAAAAATACTTTAATGATATTCATACTGTTCAAATTGACAAACGATTTACATATGATGAAAATGGAAATCAAATATTCCAAAATCCATATTCAACTGAAGAACCTTTCCACAAGAATTTTAATGAGGTTGTAGATTTATGGGCTTATAATGATTACAATGCTGCGACTGCGAATGGAGCATATGTTATATGGCGTGTAGAGGGACTTTTAGATGGTAGATTAGAAGATGGTCCAGATCATAAGGAATATACTTTCCAAACTTGGGCACATGAATCAGCTCATAATATAGATGCTAGATTGTTCCTTAAAAATCTGTCACGTAGATTTGATGCTGGAGGAGAAGATTATGCAGATGGAAATCTTACGCAAGCGTTTGGTGAAGGCGATATTGTAATGAATTTGTCTATACCTTATGCTAAGGGAACTAAGATTGCTGCTAACTGGGATCCATCTAGAATAAATAATAAACAAAAAATCCATGATTACTATCAAAAACTATTTGATACATTATACATTATGGATTACTTAGAAGGTCTTGCATTTTTGAAGTTAACTCCTCAAGAGCAAGCTAAGTTAGCTGTTCAAGTGTCTTATCCAAATTTGGGCAAATATGATGATGATAAGTTAAAACATCTTGAATATCGTTCAACTAGGTATTCAATATTAGATGAAAAAGCGTTTGCTGATATGGATCTAGATTCAATTTCTGATCTGTATGACAATCATCTAGTAATTTATCCAGGAAGACAATGGGAAACATATAATACAAATCATTATGGAGGAGAAAACATCTTTAAAACTCGTTGGTATCAACCACATAATGATTATGGTAGACCAGATTCATATAGTCTTAAATGGTTAGCTTATGAAATGTTAGGTTATGCTGGATATGATGATGGATATGTTGAATATTATAGTAATATTAATTCATATCAAAAAGAGTTTTACAAAGATGATAATCCTGATGGGGCAATACAAACAAGATATTATAAAACAGATTTAATGGCTCTTGAAACAATTACTGGTGAAAAATCTTTCAGAGATTACAAGATGAAGAGATTTAATGAAGTAAGAGATAACTTAAAATATATTCAAGTTATTAATGTAAATGATATGTTTAAAGAGTTCTATTATGCACTTAAAAAGGATGCAGCTTCTGGTAATACAAAATACGATTATAGTAAAGCAGTAAGAAGTAAGTTATTCTATGATTTAAAGAATGCGACAGATGATTTTGAAGGTAAGGTATATGATACTAAAAATCCTCATACTGTTTTAGATTTTACAATTCCTGAAGAAGAAACTATAGCTACTAAGAATATTGTAATAGGCAAAACAGAATTACTTGAAGAAAATACTGAAGAAGTTATAGAAGAAGTTGAAGGCAAAGAAGAAGATAATAGTATCGTTATAGGTGACGAAGTAAATGAAGAATCTGAAGGTAATGATGAAATTCAAGATGAAACAGATGAATCTTTAAATAATGATATAATAACTGATGATCCTATAGTTAACGATGAAGTAAGCGATGAAACAGACGAAGATAGTAATGATTCGCCTAGTGAAGACGTACCTGATGAAAACGATAATCCTGCTGCAGTAATTCCTAAGGAAGCTATAATCGAAAAAATTGAAGAAGAATAAAAGAGACCTAGGCGTCTCTTTTTTTGGTGTTTATATAGTATTCATCCAACTTTTGAATATTGTATAGACACATCTTCATTTCTTAAATGGATCTGCTTTAGGCGAATGAACTGATTCAATTAATCGTAGTATTCCTTTTGTATCTAGAACATCTGTTAAATAACTTTTTCCATCTTTTTTAGATTTAATTTTTAGTTGTCCCAATTTTGTGGACAACTGACTTCATTCATTATCTAATTTTATTAAAACTTCTTTTAAAAGAATAATTATATCTTTGATATTAAAATTAGTATCAAAGTTTTTATTTT
>CANQER010000054.1 GCA_947595415.1 uncultured Bacilli bacterium | reverse complement strand
ACTGATATTTATGTAGATAAAGAGGGTAGTAAAACAATAAATAAAAAAATAGGTAACTATATAACAATCGAGTTTGATGATGTTACAGATCATACAAATAAAGAAAATGTTAAAAAGGTATTTACTGATAATTTAAAAAAAATTATTAGTAAATTAAATATTAAAGAAAGTGATAGTTGTTTAATTATTGGTTTAGGTAATATAAGTTCAACTCCAGATTCATTAGGACCTATGGTATCTAATAATGTTTTAGTAACTAGTCATTTGTTTTTAATAGGTGAAGTAGAAGAGGGTTTTAGAAAAGTGGCTTCTTTTAGTCCAGGAGTTACAGGTCAAACAGGGATTGAGACTAGTGATCTTATATTGGGGGTTAAAAATACTTATAAACCAGATTTTATGATTGTGATTGATGCTTTAGCTAGTAGTTCAATTGAAAGGGTAAATAGGACCATTCAAATGACTGATACAGGTATTCATCCTGGTAGTGGAATAGGCAACAGTAGAAAAGAAATAAGTAGGGAAATTATGGGTATTCCTGTTATAGCGATAGGTATACCTACTGTGGTTGATGCTGTTACAATCGTTTCTGATACGATAAATTATATGCATAAAAACTACTCATATGCTAAAAAAAATATAAATAATCCAGTAAATAAACTAACTACAGGTAATATTAATTATTTAAAAAAGAAAGTTGAAGTTTCTATTGATGATAAAAAAAAGTTATTTGGAATAGTGGGTATGTTAAATGATGAAGAGATTAAACAACTTATTTACGAAGTTTTAACACCTATTGGTTATAATTTAATGGTAACTCCAAAAGAGGTTGATTTTGTGATTGAGAAGTTAAGTGATATTATAAGTACTGGGATAAATGAAGCTCTTCATAAAAAAGTAGATAATTTGTAAATTTACATAAATTAATATCCATGTTATAATTTAGATATGAAAAAGATTGAGTTACTATCGCCAGTAGGTAATATAGAACATTTATACTATGCTATATATGCAGGATGTGATGCGATATATTTAGGAGGAACAGATTTTAATGCCAGAAATTATGCTGGTAATTTTAGTCGTGATGAGTTAAAAGAAGCTATCAATATAGCTCACATGTATGGGGTTAAAGCATATATAACTCTTAATACTTTGATTAAGGAAAATGAAGTAGAAAAATGTATAGATTATATTGATTTTTTAGCTAGTATCAATGTAGATGCTTTAATTATGCAAGATATAGGAATGATCGATTATGTAAGAAAAGTCTATCCTAATATGGAAATTCATGCTTCTACTCAAATGCATATTCATAATATTGAAGGATTAAAATTTGTTAAAAAATTGGGTTTAAAAAGAGCTGTGATTGCTAGAGAAACAAGTATTGATACGATCAAACAAATGAAGGAAGCTAATATTGAATTAGAGTGTTTTATTCATGGGGCTTTATGTTTTAGTTATTCTGGTCAATGTCTTATGAGTAGTTTAATTGGTAATAGAAGTGCTAATAAAGGGTCTTGTGTGGGAAGTTGTAGGTTAAAATATAGTATTGTAGATAAGAATGATAGACGTCAAAATAAAGATGACTATCCTCTTAGTATGAAGGATTTAAGTACTATCGAAGATATAAAAACTATTATTGAAAGTGGTGTTACTAGTTTAAAAATAGAAGGTAGGATGAAAAGAAAAGAGTATATATATTTAGTAACTAGTGTTTATAGAAAGGCTATTGATGCTTATTATAACAAAGAAAAATTTGATTTAAGTAATACGATTAAGGAGTTAAAAAAAATATACAATCGTATGTTTACTAAAGGGTTTATTTTAAATGAAAGTGATAATATTAATGCTTTTCGTCCAAATCATATGGGGATTAAAATAGGTAAGGTAATAGATAATAAAAAGGGTATTAAAATAAAATTAGATGAACCATTAAATATTGGTGATGGAATTAGGTTTTTAAATAGTGATTTAGGTTTTATGGTAACTAATTTTAAGAAAAATGGAAATATAGTTACTATACCTTGTAATAAGAATGTTAAAATAAATGATGTAGTAGTTAAAACTACTGATAAAAAACAACTTGATGAGTTAAAAAATTTAAAACCTTTAAAAATACCTATTAAAATGGTAATTACTTTAAATGTAGGTAAAAAAATTGAGTTAGTTTTAAAAGATGGGAAAAATAATATCAAAGTTTATAGTGAAAATTTGGTTTGTAAGGCTAAAAACTATCCTTTAGATGATCTTACAATTGAAAGACAGATGGCTAAATTAGGTGATAGTATTTATAAACTAGATGGTATTGATATTATAAAAGATGATAATATTTATGTTGATATAAAAGAGTTAAATGAAATTAGAAGAAAGGGTATTTTAAAGTTAAATGAAAAAAGGTGTTATAAGATAGATCAGGTTAAAAAAGACTATTACATAACTTTAAAAGATTATCCTAGAAAACAGTTAAAAACTGCTTTAATAAGTAATGAAAGTGATTTTAAAAAAGTTAAAAATTTTGATGTTGTTTATTCAGAAAATATCAAAAATACTGTTTTAAAATTACCTGTTATAATGGATGAATATAAAAATTATGATGGTAAGTTATTAGTAAGTGAATTGGGTAGTGTTTATAAGTATAAAAATGTTGATATTGATTATACTTTAAATGTTACTAATTCTTATAGTGTAGCTTTCTTTCATAGTATTTTAGTAGATAAAATTACTTTGTCAGTTGAACTTAATTTTGAAGAGGTAGAAAAGTTGATTGATAACTACCATAAAAGGTATAATAAACATCCTAACTTAGAGGTAGTGGGTCATGGTAAAATTCAAGTGATGGTTAGTAAAAATAAAATAACTGATCAAGATATGTATTTAAAAGATCGTTTTTCTAACCTTTTTCCTATTATAAATAAAGGGGGATATACTTATATATATCATTTTCTGGATAGGAATTTTAATGATGATTTATACTATGGGATTGGAATAAATAGTATTAGATATGATTATGAAAAGGAAATTTAAAAAATTGTTTGTATAATAAAGTAGATACATGGGAGGTTATTATGTATGAACTTGTTAATGTAGATAAATTATACAACAATTTTTATTATGCTTTAAAAAAGGTTAATTTGAAAATTCAAAAGGGTAATATAGTTGTTATTATGGGGCCATCTGGATCTGGGAAGACAACTTTATTAAATATTTTAGGGGGAATAGATAGACCAAGTAGGGGGAAGTTACTTTTTAAAAATCAAGAGATTTCTAATTATACTTGTTATAGAAAAGATAATATAGGTTTTATTTTTCAAAGTTGTGATTTGATTTCTAATTTGACAGTTTTAGAAAATATTCTTTTGAGTAAAAATTTGGTAAATGATTACCTAGATTTAAAACAGATAATTGATGTAGTTGGTTTAACTAAGGAAAAAAATAAATATCCTTATCAATTATCTGGGGGTCAAAAACAAAAGGTTATGATTTGTAAGGCTTTGGTTAAAAATCCTCAAGTTATTTTAGCTGATGAACCAACTGGATCTTTAGATGAAGAAAGTGGTCAAAAAATTATAGATCTACTTTATAAAATAAGTAAAAAATTTAAAAAAACTTTGGTTATTGTTACTCATAATCCTAATTTTAAAAAGATTGCTGATGTTTTAGTTAGTATGAATAGTGGTAAAATTACTAGTGTTAAAGAGGTAAATAGTGATATTTGTTAATGCGTTTAAAAATTTGAAACATAAAAAAATAACAATCTTAAGTTTAATTTTACTTATTTTTATTGGTAGTTTTACTTATACTATTTTTAATACCACTTTAGATGGTATGGATTATGAATATAAAGATTATTTAGAAAAACAAAATGTTGAGGATTTTAGTTTTATACCTATTATTGATTACAATAAAGATATTTCTTTAAATAAAATAAATAGTTATTTGAAACTTGATATTAGTAAGTCTGATAAAAAGATATTAGAAAAATATAAGTTTTATGTAGAAAATAAAATAAAAATAGATTATGTTTTTACTTATAAAGTAGAGGATATTTTAATAAAGTATAATTTAATAAACGATATTTTAAAAAGTAAAATAAAGGGTTTTTATTATGAAAAAGAACCTAGTAAAATGATTAAGGAAAATAAATTTATAACTAGGATTTTACTATATGATAAAGATAGAAAAATTAATAAACCTTATGTAGTTAAAGGTAGACTTCCTAAAGAAGGAGAGATTACTGTTTTACCTAGATTTGCTTATTTAAATGGGTTAAAAATAGGTGATAGTTATAAGATCAATAAAAAAAGTTATAAAATTGTAGGGTTTAGTTATGCATCTAGTTATATATATCCTATGATATCTTTTAATACTATGTTTTTTGATGAAAAATATCATAATATTGTTTTTATGGCTAAATCTTCTTATGAGGAGTTTGAGGGAATTATTGATAATGTTTATGTAGGTAAATTTACTAAAGGTAAAATCAAAAATATTTATCAAGATGGAATTGGTTATAATGAGTCTACTTTAAGTAGGGATGTTAGAATAAATAGTTTAAAAGAAGAGATTAAATCAGATAGAGCTTTGGTAAATGTGTTTTTGGATTTGATTTTAGGAATAACTTTATTTCTTACAGTTATTATAGTAAGAAAAAGTATTAAAGATGAAAAGGTTCAAATGGGGGTTTTAAAGTCATTGGGTTATAGTTCTTATGTAATTGCTTTAACTTATTTAGTTTACCCTTTAATAAGTGTTTTGTTTGGTTGTTTACTTGGGTATTTACTAGGTAGTTTGTTTAGTCCAATACTGGCTTACTTTTTTACCAATACTTTTAATATTCCTCTTTTTAAGGTGGGTTTTAATTTAAAGTATTTGGTTAATTTAATTGTTATATCATTTGGATTTATTGGGTTAATATGTTACTTAGTAAGTTTTATGATGTTACGTAAAAAACCTGTTTTATTACTTAAGGAAAATAGTAATTTAAAAATTAGTTTTTTTAGTAAATTGGTAGGTAAAATACTTAAACCTTTTAAAATTACGACTAGGTTTAAGTATACATTAGCTTTTAGATCATTAGGTAAACTTATAACAGTTTTTGTAACTTCTTTTTTAACTTGTTTACTTATTGTTTTGATTTTAATTGGGATTAATATGTTTAAAAGTATTATAGATAGTAGTTTTAGTAAGTATAAGTTTTCTTATATGATAAGTTATAATACTATTTTAAATGATAGTAATGATGATAGTGATTTAATTCTTAATTTGAGTAGTAATCTTTATAAGGTAAATTCTAAGAAAATTAATAAAGATGTTACGTTAAATGGGATTGATTTTGATAGTAAGTATATTGAGTTAAGGGATAAAAAAAATAATTTGATTCCTAAATTAAGTGGGGGTAATAATGTTATTATAAGTGAAAATATGAAAGAGTCTTTAGATATTGATATAAATGATACTTTATATTTAAAAAATAATGGAGTTAAGACTTCTTTTAAAGTGGTTGGGATATATGATGATTATGTTGATGATGTTTTATATGTTGATAGGTATAATTTGTGTGATGTATTTAATATTTCTT
Source organism: uncultured Bacilli bacterium (assembly GCA_947595415.1). Classification (GTDB taxonomy): domain Bacteria; phylum Bacillota_I; class Bacilli_A; order RF39; family UBA660; genus CANQER01. The sequence continues at coordinate 1,314 of CANQER010000054.1, read as the reverse complement.
ATGGCTATAATTTGAAGTATACAAGTGATAATAAGTATGATGATATGAGTAATTTGTCTAGTGATGAGATTAGTAGGATTAATTTTATTTTTAGTATTGATGATGTTTTGAAAAATGTTAAAAATCAGATGTCTTCTTTTATGGGAACTATTTATATTGTTGTGATATTTTCTAGTTTATTAGTTATTATAATTGTTGGGTTAATTGGTAGTATGGTTATAGATGATAATAAAAAGATTATATCGTTACTTAAGGTTGAGGGATATAGTGATAAACAGATAAGTAAGATGGTTTTAAATGTTTATACACCTTTTATTGTAGTTGGTTATTTATTAGCGATCCCTTGTATGGTTTTTATGGTTAAAAGTATGGTAAGTAGTCTTGGTAAAGATTTAGGGTTTACGATTGTTGTTTCTTTTTCTAAGGTTATGGTTTTAGTTGGATTAATGGGATTATTATTGGGGTATTTTATTTCTATTTATATTGCGAAGAGGTCTTTGAATAAAATTTCTTTAGCAGAGTTAGTAAGAAGGGATTAAAGGAGTGGATTTATGGATATTGAGGTTAGAAATTTGTCTAAAGGATATTTGGTTGGGAAAGTTTATACTGATGTTTTAGATGGTTTAAGTTTTAATATTAAAAAAGGAGAGGTAGTGGTTATACTTGGACCATCTGGATCAGGGAAGACAACTTTACTTAATGTGATGTCTGGATTAGATAGGGTATCTAAGGGGTTTGTTTTATATGATGGAAGGTGTATTTCTAAGTATAGGGAAGGTAGACTTACGAAATTTATAAAAAAAAATATTGGGTTTATTTTTCAGGATTATAATTTACTTCCTAATTTGAGTGTTTATGAGAATGTTTTGTTGGGATCTAGATTAAAAGATAGGAAAGATGTTTTGGATATAATTGAGTTAGTTGGTTTAAAGGATCATTTGAAAAGTAAGGTTTTTGAACTTTCTGGGGGAGAAAGACAAAGAGTTGCGATAGCTAGAGGTATAGTTAAAAGACCAAAGGTTATATTTTGTGATGAACTAACAGGAGCTTTAGATGAGAAGAATGGGAAAAATGTTTTGAAGTGTTTAATGAATGTCAATAAAAAGTATAGAATGACTGTTGTGATTGTTACTCATAATCCTGGGATAGCTTTGATTGGGGATAGGGTAATTGAAATGAATAGTGGACATATAGTAAGTGATATTAAAAATGAAAAAAGAATTGATCCAATGGATGTAAAGTGGGGTTGATTTATTGGTTATTTAATGGTATATTAGTAGTGTATAAGAAAGTAGGTAGATGGTATGTTAGCAA
>CANQER010000053.1 GCA_947595415.1 uncultured Bacilli bacterium | reverse complement strand
TAAAGTATTCAAATATAGCTAGAAAAACACTATTAGTTAAATCTTCTGCATCTTCTTTATGGTGAGTTTTTTTAATAGCCCAATTATATACTTTGTAATAATATTTGTCATAAATCTCGTCCATAATAATCACCTTTCATATATATAGTGTATCTTACTATAAATTGGTTAGGTTAATTATATCATTATTTTAAATTAAAAAAAAGTGTATACCTATACACTCTAATTACCAATCTTATGAAACTCTAATCTAAGTTTATCTGCAATAGTAACGATAAACTCTGAATTAGTTGGTTTAGCTTTATCAATATCAACACTATGACCAAATATTTCTTCCATCAGATCCCAATTACCTCGATTCCAACTAACTTCAATTGCATGTCTGATTGCTCTTTCAACACGTGAAACAGTAGTATCAAATTTGATCGCTAATTCAGGATATAACTCTTTAGTAATTCCTCCAATTGTTTCTGGTCTTTCAAAAATTATCCCTATAGCTTCTCTTATATATTGATATCCTTTTATATGGGATGGTATTCCTAGTTCATGAAGAATTTTCGTAATTGATATTTGAAGATTGTTGTAGTGAAAATCGATGTTTTTACTTTCTTCATTATTCTTCATCGATCTAATAATTCTTTTTTCTAAATCCTCTAGATCAAAAGGTTTTAAAATATAGTAATTAACTCCATACTCAGAAGCTTGTCTAATTGCTTCATTAGCGTTATAACTAGTCGCAACTATAACTTTTTTATTGATACCCCTTTTCTTCATTTCATCTAATACATACATTCCATCTTTTTTAGGCATTATTAAATCTAGAACTACCATATCTATTTTATCTTTTTCCTTTGTCAAAATATTAATTCCATCAATACCATCATAAGCTACAAAATCAATACTTATTTGTTTATTATTTTTAAAATACTCCTTAATCATTTCTATTAAACTAATATTATCATCTACTACCAAAGTTCTTATCTTTTCCATAAGTTCTCCCTTCGCTACTTTATTTATTATACTACTTACTTAAAATTATCATCAAGAGTATAAATTAGCTAGTTTTGTCGAAAAATATCGAATAAGGTTAAAAAAAGTCACTCTTTTACAGCAACTTCTATTATTTTTAAAAATTTATCAATGTTAGTTGAAGCACCACCAACCAGAAAACCATCAACATTAGATATTTCAACTAACTTTTTTATATTCTCGTCGTTAATACTTCCCCCATATAAAACTCTAATTTTATCGTAGTTATAAACCTTTTTAAACAAATCTTTAATGTAACTTATAACTTTAAAAATATCATCGTTAGAAGGAATTACATTAGTCCCAATAGCCCAAACTGGTTCATAAGCTATAACAATATTAGAAAAATCTTCTATATCCCTTAAACCATTAATAATTTGTCTTTTAATAACACGATCTGTTTTAAGAAGATTTCTTTCTTCTAAAGTCTCACCAATACATAAAATAACTTTCATCTTGTATTTAATAGCTTCTTTGATTTTTTTATTAATATCACTATCAAGTTCATCAAAGTAAATTCTTCTTTCACTGTGACCAATTAAAGTATAGTTAATACCCATTGATTTAGCTTGCATAGCAGATATTTCCCCAGTATAAGCTCCTTTACTTCTAAAAAACACATTTTGAAGACCTACCTGGTAATTATGTTTTAAAAAGTAAGGTATATATATACTAGTTGGACAAATTATAACGTTTTTACTTTTTATTTTCTCATTAGCAGTCTTTAAATAACTAGAAACTTCCTTTCTAACTAGATTCATTTTTAAATTACCAACCACTATTCTATTTGTCATATTATCCCCTCTTTATTATTCTTTTTATAATTCCTACTCGACTAGGTTTATTAATAGCTTTTCTATATACATCAACCACACGTTCTGCGAAATACTTAGAAGAATGAGGTTCAGTACTATTACGAGCTTGTTTAGAAAGCTTTTTAACCTTATCAGGGTTATTTATCAAATCCTCCACTATTTTTTTAAGTTTTCGTTTATCATCAAACAAATATCCATTAAAATCATCAACCACAACAATTCTAAAAGCTTCATCATTAGCACATATAACAGGAACAGAAGCTGCCATGGCTTCAATCACTGTAAGACCTTGAGTTTCTGTTTTTGAAGCTGTTAGAAAGATGGAAGCTAATTGGTAATACTTAGGAACATCTTCCCAAGCTACCTTACCAGTAAAAATAATATTTTTATTTTTCGCACTGTTTTGCAGTATATCTTTATCTGGTCCATCACCTACAATAAGTAGTTTTAAATTAGGATATTTTTTAACGAGTGAAAGATGAAGATCGATTAAAACATTAACACTTTTCTCTTTAGCTAGTCGTCCTACAAACATCATAACAAAATCATCTTTTTTGATATTCAAACTATCCCTTAATTTATCAATATCTGTTATACTATATTTTTCTTTATAAAATCTTTCTATTTCAATTCCTGTTGGAATAACATGAACATCTCTTTCAACATGATACTTTTTCTTAAACAAATCATAAGCTTTTTTAGTAGGAACAATTAACTCTGTAGTTGTCTTATCACAATAAAACTTAGTAAAATATTCCACCACTTTTTTACTTGTTTTATCAAAATGTCCCTTAGTTACATAATGAGTATAATCTTCATACATTGTATGGTAAGTATGAACTAAAGGAATATTGTACTGTTTAGCTACAATCCTTGCGAAAGTCCCTACTCCAAATTCAGTATGAGAATGAATGACATCAAGTTTCCATTTACGTATTTGTTTTAAAACCCTTACAGGATAAATACCAGTAAGTCTATAATCATATATACCAATAGGAATACCAGGTAATCTTATAACCCTATTATTGTTTTCATATTTATATGTCATATTATCTGGATTAACAGTTACAATAAATACTTGATGACCTAGTTTTATTAAAGCATTTTCTAACATTTTTATACTTGTCGAAACCCCATTGATATATGGAGGATACGAATCTGTAAAAATACCTATTCTCATTAAATCATCCCTTCTTAAACATTAAGGCTATACCTCCTATAATCATTCCTAAATAATAAGTTACAAATCGCCAAATAATCATAGCTGCATTTAAAACATGATCTTTTACAAAATTACCAAAGAAAGCAATAAATCCATACTCTAATCCTCCTGTACCTCCAGGGATAGGTACGAAAGATCCTATAAGCATTACATAAGCCTCGGACACTATACAAACTAATGGATCTATATCGTAATAACCCATACTATAAAATATCATTAATGGTATTAAGTATAAACTTATTAAGGCAGTAAATTCAATTACGATTGTAAAAAGGAATTGTTTTTTATTAGCCATTAATTTTTTAGCTCCATTATGAAAGTTATTAATATAGGTATTCCAATTGTCTAAGGTTTTATCTTTATCTTTCAACAAATGAAATTTATCTAATATCTTAATTCCTAAATTGATTATTTTTTTATTTAACTTTTTACCAAACGCAACTACAAATAACACAACAATTACTAAGACGTTTATAATAAAACCTAGAGTTACTAAACTTTTTAATAAACTTACTTTTTTAAAAATATGTAAGGTATAATTAGTAATTACTGCCAGAATACCTAAAGTTACTAAAGCTATTTGATAGATGATAAAATGTTGAACTACAATATTAGTACTTTTAGATATTCCTATACCTTTTTTATTAAAATAGTAAATTTGAAAAGGTTGACCCCCTGTCGCGAAGGGAGTTATAGCGTTAAAAAATTGGGTTACCATAGTTACTTTAAAAACATTTCTAAATTTAAATGATTTATCAAAGTTATCTATTAAAACTTTTAAAGATATTGTTTTTAAAATATAAAAACATAAAAGTAATACTAAAGCTAGTATAAACCAAAATATGTTTAAAGAAAGTATTTCTTTTATAATATCGTAAAAATTATCTTTTAAGGCAAAATATAGTATAAATAAAGTTATTATGATTAAAAATAAAATATTTTTCCCCAAGTTTTTCATTGTATCATCCACTATCTATTTTTAATTATATCAATTCCTGGTAATTTTTTACCTTCTAATAATTCTAAGGAAGCTCCTCCTCCTGTTGAAATATGGGTAATTTTATCTTTGTACCCAAAGTTAATAACTGCACTACCAGTATCGCCTCCACCAACAATAGTAGTGGCATTACTACAAGCAAGTATTTCACATATTGACTTAGTTCCCACACTAAAATTTTTAAGTTCAAACATCCCTACTGGACCATTCCAAATGATGGTATTACTTTTATCTAGATATGTTTTAAATAGTTTTACTGTTTCAGGTCCAATATCTAATCCTATTTCGTTTGGTTTTATATCTTCAACTAGACAAGTTCTAACAGTTGTATCATCTTTTATTTCTAATCCTGTTACAACATCAACTGGAAGAATTATTTTATCTTGATATCTACCTAACATCTCTTTACAAAAAGATATATTTTCACTATCTAATAAAGATTTTCCTATTTCTAATTCTTTAGCTTTTAAAAATGTAAAAGCCATTCCTCCACCTATTAAAATGTAGTCTGCAGTTTTAACTAAATTGTTTATAACTCCTATTTTATCTTCTACTTTAGATCCACCTAAAATAACTGTAAAAGGTCGTTTAGGATTTTGAATATTTTTAGATATAGTATTTAATTCTTTTTCGATTAAAAATCCAATTCCACTTTCTAAGTTAGAAGCAATTCCTACATTAGAGGCATGATTTCTATGACTAGTACCAAAAGCATCATTGATAAATATATCTCCTAAACTAGCCCAATACTTACCTAACTCTGGATCATTAGAACTTTCCTTTTTTCCATCCAAATCTTCATATCTTGTGTTTTCCATAAGAAGGACTTGGCCATTATCTAGATTATCGATTGCTTGTTTTAATTTTTCACCTTTAGTTTCTTCAACAAATATAACATCCATACCTAGTAGTTCACTTAATCTAACAGAAACTGGTTTTAAAGTATTTTTTTCTTTATCTTCTATAGTTTTTACTTTTCCAAGATGTGACATTAGTATTACTTTAGCACCACTATCAATAGCATAACGAATAGTTCTTAAACTTTCTTTTATTCTGTTATCATCAGTAATAACACCATTTTCCATAGGTACATTAAAATCAACCCTAATGATTACTTTTTTACCTTTTAAATTAAAATCCTTAATTGTTTTTTTCATTTTTTTTCATCCTTTCATTCAGATTCATGGTATTCATATTCATATATTCCACTACTATTTGTAGAAACAGATATAACATCTTCTTTATTGATAGGTTTGTTTGTTTTAGGGTTTACTAAACTACTTTTGATTAAATCTTCATCAATTAAAGTAGAAACTTTAATATTTACTTTTTTATCTGTTTCATCTAAATCTGGATATTTAACACGATTAGTAACGATATAATTTTCAGTAGCCATAAATAGGGTTTCTTTGTAGCTTTCATAATTTTTAGTATCAGCTTTCCTTATCATATTACTAACAGATGGAAAAGTTAAAGCGATTATTAACCCCAATAATCCTATTACAGCTATCAATTCGATTAGAGTAAAACCTTTTTTATTCACGTTACCCCTCCTACTATCCATTTTATAACAATTTATCAATTTTTACAATACTAAGTAGTTATCCAAGTAAAAAAAAGACTTTTATAAGTCCTAATACTTTAAACTTTCATTAAATCTAGTTATTAACAATTTAACATTACTTAACTTTTCATAAACATACATAATTATAACTAAACCTCCACCTATTAAAGCAGAAATCATATCTTTCATAGTATCAGTTACTCCTGTTGTTTTAACGTTTTGGGCATCTCTTATAAATAAGTTATCACAAACAAATTCAAAAACTTCCCACATAATAGCTATAAAAGAGACAAAACCTATAATTATTAAACAGTTAAGGAAAACATTTTTTAATCCATATTTATTAATAATAACTAAAGCTATAAACGAAGTTACAACCCCTGATAAAAGATGCATAATTTTATCGTAATTATTAACATTATGGTATAGATCAACTATTGATCCTAAAAAGTGAGCACTAAAAGTAAAAACTAAATATAGAGTAACTATAACTAAAGGTATTTTTACAAATTTTCTTAAGATGATTGGGAATAACATAACAGGAATTATTGAAAATCTAATTAAACAGTTATAAAAATTATCAATTTCACTTATTCCATCAATTATTCCATAGGTTATAGCTACTAAAATTAAACTCCAATTAAATATTTGAATCAATTTCATTTTTTTCACCTATTTCTACTTGATTGATTGAATTAAATCTTTTAGTTATTTTATCAGTTGTGGTATGAATATCTTTAACATCTTTACTTACTGTTTCTATACTACGATAAAGTTTGTCCCATCTATCTTTGTATCTTTTAAATTCTTCATCTAAAAGACGTAATTCTTTATGAATAACTAAAGCATATTTATCTCTTTCAATGTTTTTAATGATAACTTGAATTGTCGTTAGAGTACTGATTAAAGTAGTTGGGGAAGTTATCCAAACTCTTTTTTTGTAAGCATATTCAATAATATCATTATGGTAAGCATTAATTTCTGCGAATATTGCTTCAGCTGGTAAAAATAAAATTGCTTGATCAGAGGTAACACCTGGAATAATGTATTTACTAGATATTGCATCAATATGTTTTTTCATATCGTTAGTAAAATTTTTAGTAGCTTGATTTCTAACTTCAGGACTATTTTTTTTATCAACCATTAAACGATAATTTTCTAAAGGAAATTTAGAATCAATTCCTATTTTTCCTAAAGGTTGGGGAGCAAACAACATACAGTCAACTATGGTATTGTTAGAAAGAGGATATTGCATTTTATAAATTTTGTCATTTTTACCAAAAATACTATCCATAATATGAGCTAAGTTTACTTCACCAAAGATACCTCGAGATTTTTTATCTGTCAAAATTGTTTGAAGGGAAACAATATCATTAGATAAGTTATCTATTTTCTTTTGGGCTTCATCAATTTTAGATAGTCTTTCTAAAACGTTAGTAAATGTTTTATTAGTTTTTTCAAAATTCATATCTAATCTTTCATTTACTTTGTCATTTATAAGGTTAAGTTTATTTAAAATACGTGTATCTAGACCATTAAAATCATCATTTAGATTACGACTTATATCACTTTTAAAATCTCCTACCATTTTTACCATATTGGTTTCTAATTTACCAAGTCTTTCTGTTATATTAGTTTCATTTCCATTTCTCATAAG
>CANQER010000052.1 GCA_947595415.1 uncultured Bacilli bacterium | reverse complement strand
TGGTGATTCAGAATTTGTTTTATGGAGTGACGCTAATATAGGACTTCAAAATATTCATGACTTTATCGGCGAAGAAGAATTAGACAAAATCTATATTGAAGTAAAAGATGCTGCTTATGAAATAATCAAACGTAAAAAAGCAACCTATTATGGAATAGGAATGTGTCTAGTTAGAATAACTAACGCTATTTTAGGAGATGAAAATAGTATTATTACAGTATCAACATATGACAAACAAAACGATGTTTATGTAGGCCTTCCTGCCATTATAAATAAAAATGGTATCAAAGACAAAATATATCTTAAATTAAATGAAGAAGAAACAATTAAACTTCAAAATTCAATTGATACAATAAAAGAAGCAATAAAAAAAGTAGATTGATAAAAAACACTTGCTTAGCTTTTATAACTATGTTAGAATTATGATAAATAGAGGTGGTTTTATGGATCAATTTGTACCTGATATGTATCAAAAAAGTGTTTATACAATAAACTATGATAAACTAATAGAAAGAGGTATTAAATGTTTACTATTTGATCTTGATAATACCTTAGTTCCTATACATGGTAGACCAAACAACAAAAAAATAAAAGAATTATTTGAAAAACTTACTAAACAAGGTTTTAAAGTATTCATTTTTTCTAATAGTTTAAATAAACGTGTAAAAATGTATAGTGAACTTTTTAATGTAGAATTTTACTCTTTTACCTGTAAACCAAGTTCTAAAAGTTTTATGAAAGTTATGAAAGAACAAGATTTTACCATAAGTGAAATTGCTATTATTGGTGATCAACTTCTAACAGATATAAAAGGTGGCAACAAATTAGGAATTACAACAATCCTTATAAATCCTATAAGTAAAAAAGATAGTTTTTTTACTAAATTTAATCGTTTTTTTGAAAAAAGAATAATGAAAAGATTAGGCAAAAATAACCTTCTTATGAAAGGTAAATACTATGAATAAATGTATTGGATGTGGAGATGTTATAAAAGATTCTAATAAGTTATGTCCACGTTGTTTTAAAATTGTTAACTATGGTGAATATGAAAAAGTTATAAAAAAAAATAGTGATTTTAAAGAAATACTTAAAAATATAAGTAAAACAAAAGATTTAACTTTACTAGTTTTTGATGTTTTAAACATTGGTAACTTAGAAGATATCATTGATTTATTAAATGATAGAGTAATATTAGTTTTAACTAAAAGAGATTTACTTCCTAAATCTTTATTTGAAAATAAAATTATAAATTACTTAGATAATCCTAAATTCATTGCTAAAATTATGGTAAGTAGTAAAAATAATTACAACATTGATAATTTATATAACTTAATAAATAAATATAAAACTAACAATATATATGTTGTAGGTTATACCAATGCTGGTAAATCAAGTTTGATAAATAAACTTATATATAATTATTCTGATTTAGACTACTCTATAACTACTAGTTTTATTCCTACCACAACTATTGATACCATTAAAATAAAATTAAACGATTTTACCTTAATAGATACTCCAGGTTTAATTGATGATGGAAGTATTATAAATTACCTTGATCCTTCTGATCTAAAAAAAATAACCCCTCAAAAAACTATTAAACCTATAACTTATCAAATTAAAAACAAACAGTATATTTATATTGAAGATTTTTTAATTATTGAAGTTTTAGATCCAACCAATTTAACTATTTTTATGGCTAATGGTTTAAAAATAAATAGATTTTATAAAGATAAAGGTTTTAATAATTTAACATGTCATAAATTAGAAGTTGACTTAAAAAACGATATTGTTATTAAGGGATTAGGATTTATTAAAATAAGTAAAAAATGCCAAATAAATATATATACTATAGAAAAAGTAGACGTTTATTTACGAAAATCTTTGATATAATTTATAAATGTCTTTTTTTTTATCTATTTTTAAGGTATAATTTATATAGTAAAGGGTGTGATACTTATGTTAGGTACAATTATTGGAACACAAGAAAATCAAGTATTAATTAAATTAAATGTTGAACTAGATAAGATTCAAAATTTAATTAATTACCATGTTATTATGGAAGATGTTGAAAAAAGAATAATAGGTGAAATAGTAGATATCGTAGAAGGTGTTGCCTATGTTAATCTTTTAGGAGAATTAAGAAAAGATGAAAGTTTTGTATTTGGGGTTATCAAAAAACCATCTTTTGGAGCTAGTGTAAAATTGGTGTCAAAAGAACGTATACCATATATTTTAGGTATACCAGACTACAAGGAAAACAAAGATTTATATATTGGAACTAGTCCTATTTATGAAGGGGTTAAATTAGGAGTTAATATTAATGATTTTTTTAGTAACCACTTTGCTATTTTTGGTTCAACTGGTAGTGGTAAATCTTGTAGTGTAGCTCGTATTTTTCAAAATTTGTTTGAAAAAACTAAGTCTATACCTTATCGTGCTAGTATCCTTATCTTTGATGCTTATGGTGAATATCATAATGCCTTTTCTAAACTTCATGAAAAAGTAGAAGAGATTAACTTTAAAACTTATACAACTAACTTAGAAGATGAAAAAAGTGAAAAAATCAAAATACCATTATGGTTACTTGGAGTAGATGATATAGCTTTATTACTTGGAGCTGAAAAACATTCTCAGTTACCAATCATTGAAAAAGCTTTAAAATTAGTAACTATTTTTGGTCAAGACGAAAGTTTAGTCATTAAACATAAAAATGATATTATCGCAAGAGCTATCTTAGATATTTTTTCAAGTGGTAGACCTCCAGCTCAAATAAGGGACCAAATATTTTCAGTTTTAACTCATTATCACACTAAAGAGTTAAACTTAGAAACGCAAATCTATCAACCAGGTTATACAAGGAGTTTAAAACAATGTCTTTTAATAGATGCGACTGGAAAAATAAGAGATATGGAATTACTTACAACTTTTATGGAATCTTATTTGGATGATAATTTAGAGTTAACTTTACCAGATGAAAGTTTTAAATATACTTTAAGAGATTTACAAGATGCTTTTGACTTTGCCCTAATAAGTGAAGGGGTTTTAAAAAGTGACAAAATATATGATGAAGCTAATGTTTTAAAAGTAAGACTTCATTCTTTAGTAAATAGTAATTATGGTACTTATTTTGATTACCCTGAGTATATTACTAGAGAACAATATGTAAGACAGTTATTGTCAGCTGAAAATGGTAGAAAAGCTCAAATCATCAACTTTAATATCAACTATATTGATGATAGAATGGCTAAAACATTAACTAAAATATATTCTAAATTACTTTTTGATTATTCTAAAAACAATACTAAAAGAGCAGCTTTACCTATTCATATCATCTTAGAAGAAGCTCACAGATATGTTCAAAATGATAGTGATACTTTCTTACTTGGGTATAACATTTTTGATAGAATTACCAAAGAAGGACGTAAGTATGGAGTATGTCTTGGTCTAATATCACAAAGACCTAGTGAACTTTCAGAAACATCACTATCTCAATGTTCAAATTTCTTAATTTTTAAAATGTTACATCCTAATGATGTTGAATATATTAAAGAAATGGTTCCCAATATAACCAATGAAATCGTCAAACGTTTAAGGATTTTACAACCAGGTACTTGTATTGCTTTTGGTCAAGGATTTAAAGTCCCAGTAATTATTAAACTTGATATGCCAGATCCAGCTCCTGCTAGTGATAGTGCAGATATTAGTAAGATTTGGTTTGTGGATAAGGCATGAAAAAAGGGTTTACATTAATAGAACTTATGGCGGTTATAATCATATTGGGTGTGGTTGCTATTATATCTGTACCTTTAATTGATAATATAATTAAAGATAGTAAAAATAATGCTTATGATTCACAGATAACAATGATTTTGGATGCAAGTAAAAAAATGGTTGTTGAACAACCAAGTTTGCTTCCAAATGAAGAGGATAGTAGTTGTATACCATTAGATGATATTTTACAAAAAGGTTACTTATCTTCGAAAAAATTAGTGGATCCTAGAAACGATGAAGCTATGAATGGTAGTGTAGTTGTAACTTATGATAGCGAGTATAACAAATATCGTTATGAATATCAAGAAAATAGTTGTGAATAACTATTTTTTTACTTTGTCTATTAAAATTGCATAAGGAGCTTTGGGATTATCTGTATTTTGGTATTTTTTAACTTTATAATCTGTTAGTGTTTCTACAAATTTATCGATGTTTTTACTTTCTTTACCATTGTCATGATCTTTATAGACTGTAATAACTATTCTTCCTTTATTGTTTAAAAGTTTTAAACCTTCTTTTATAGCTTTGATAGTACTTTTATAATTAGTAGTTATATTTTGATTACCTTTTGGAATATATCCTAGATTAAAGACAATTAAACTTATTTTGTTTTGGTATTCTTTTAATAGTTTATACATATTTTCATGACTTTCTTTAAAAAGTTTATAATTATGATATCTTTCTTTTAAAAGATTGTTTGTGTTAGTAATAGCTTCTTGTTGAATATCAAAACCAAATAAAAATCCCTTTTTAATAAAAGATAATAAGTAATTAGCATCTTTACCATTTCCAATAGTAGCATCAATAACTAGATCATTATCTTTTAAATACGTACTCATAAGTTGTCTTGAACGATTTAAAATACTAGTGTCAAAACCTTGATAAGTATTACTACTATAAAGTTTTTTATCGATATCGTTTAAAACAGTAAATTTTTTGTTTACCCATAAAGGAGCTATTAAATTTTCTTCTTTATTATCTGAAGTAAGACGATTTATAACTATATTAGGTTTTAGTAATCTTATTTGTCGATATGTAATATTAACATATTCTTCTTTAGTTAAAAGGTGAAATTTTTTAGTTTGATAAAGTTTTTCTAAAGGGGTATTTTTAAGGATGTTTAACATATGAATTTTAATACCCCAAATGTTTAATTTGTTTAAGTATCTAACTGTATCTAACATCATTTCTTCTGTTTCATAAGGAAGACCATTTATGATGTGAACAGTAACTCTTATATTTCTTTGGTTTAGTTTTTTTACCATTTCTTCAAAGTTTTCTAGACTATGACAACGATTTATTAATTTAGCTGTTTTTTCATGAATTGTTTGAAGACCAAGTTCAATTACTAAAAATGTTTTTTTGTTTAACTCATCTAAGTAATCTAAAACTTCATCAGAAATACAGTCACTTCTAGTTGCGATCGCAAGTCCTACTACGCTATCTAATTTTAAAATAGGTTCATATTTTTGTTTTAAAACCTCTACTTTAGCATAGGTATTACTATTAGCTTGAAAGTAAGCGATGTATTTACCATTTTTCCATTTTTTACTTAGTTTGTTTTTGACTTCATTAAATTGTCTTACTAAATCAAGATCTAATTTATCACCACTACCATTTAAACAATATATACAGCCATTATGTCCTACTGTCCCATCGATATTAGGACAGGTAAAACCAGCATTTAAACTTACTTTAAAAACTTTACTTTTAAAATAATTTTTATAAAAATAATCTAGGGTATAATATCTTTTATTACTATTTGTATAGCTAAATTCATTTCTAAATTTCATTAAAACCTCCTTCCTAATTATAACAAAAAAATGAAAAAAAGGTGAAAATTGGTATATTTTTCTTAAAAATATTGTAATATTTGCTAGATTTGATATAATTATATTGGAGGTAGAATATGAAAAAGTATGGTTTACTTAAAGTGATTGGAATTATGTTTTTATGCTATGTAGTACTTACTTGGATTATTCCATCAGGTGCTTATAGTGGTGGTGAGTTCACTAAAGGGACTACAGATCCTGTTGGTTTGTATGGACTTTTTAGAGATCCACTAGTAACCTTTTTAAACTTCTTTCAAATGGGGATAATATTCCTTATTATTGGTGGTTTATATGGGGTAATGAATAAAACAGGGGTTTATTCAAAAATGGTAAATAAGGTTTTTGATAAGTTTAAAAATCGTAAAACTTTATTTGTTGTTTTAACTATAATCTTTTATGCTGTTTTAGCTTCACTTACAAGTTTAACAACTGCTTTATTTGTGGTTGTACCATTTAGTATAGCTGTTCTTCTATTATTAGGTTATAGTAAACTTACAGCTTTAGCTAGTACAGTTTTAGCTATGTTAGTAGGTAATTTAGCTTCTACATATGGAAGTGGAATAATTTACTATACTAATTATTATTTAGCTAATGGTATTAATGATAATATTATTGTTAAGGTTATTTTACTTGTTTTAGCTGTTATTTTACTTGCAGGGTTTGTTTTATTTACTGATAAGTTACCTAAAGATAAAAAGGCTAAGGTTAGTAAGACAACTAAGGAAAGTAAGAAAACAAAGACTACTAAGACTGTTAAAGATAGTAGTGAAGAAGATAGTAAAGATATTCCTTTATATGATGGAAAGGTTAGTTCAAAGAGAAGTTTTGTACCTTTATTAATACTTTTCTTCTTAACTATTGTTATCTTATTAGTGTCAATGTATAATTGGTCTAGTATGTTTAAGATTGAGTTCTTTACTGATATTTATGAATCTTTAATGGGTGTAAAGATTGGTGATTATCCAATTTTCGCAAATATTATTGATTCTATTAATCCAATGGGATATTGGAGTAGTACAGAGTTAAGTGTTGTTTTAGTTATCCTATCATTAATTATAGGTTGGGTATATAATCTTAAATTAGGTGAAATTATTGATAGTTTTATTGATGGAGCTAAGGAAATGTTTGGGGTTGCTATTTATGCAATTCTTGCAAGTGTTATATTTATGTCTATCAATATTCTTGCTAATCAATCAGGACAATTTATATTATATACATTAGCTAATGGAGTGTTAGGACTTGCTAGTGGAATTAATGCTTTAACTACTACTATTGTAGCTGCTATAGGAAGCTTATTCTTAAATGATTACTATTATTTTGTAACAATTTTAACTAATGTAATTCCAACTGATACTTTATCTAATGCAGGAACTACTTCATTGATTGCATTTATATTCCAAACTATTCATGGATTTATGATGTTGATTTTACCTGTTAGTGTTATTTTAATAGCAGGTTTAGCATACATGAAGGTTTCATTTAAAGAATGGTTTAAATATATTTGGAAGTTCTTACTTGCATTACTTGTAGTTATTGTAATTGCAATCACAGTTTTGGCACTTATATAGTTTTGAGATAAAAGATTCACATGGTGGATCTTTTTTTTGTGTAAAGTAATACATTATATACTTGAATAAATGTTAATTTAATGGTATATTAGTAATGGATAAGAAAGTAGGTAAT
>CANQER010000051.1 GCA_947595415.1 uncultured Bacilli bacterium | reverse complement strand
CCTACACTAACTTCTATTTTACCTTTACTTCCTCCTGCACAATATGTTCCATTACTTACTTTTTCTGCTTCTATTTGCCCACCATCATTTACTATTTTTCCACTTGTAAAATTATTATTCTTTAGTTTTAAATCTTTTACATTAATACCATCACTTGGTACTTCTGATAATCCATTTTCTACTAAATATAACTCTGCTGCATCTATCGCAAACTCGACACTTCTTTTATAACTTTCTTCTTTTGCTTTCTCCATTATATTCATTATTATTGGCACAGCTATTAAGGCTATTATTGCGAGTATTACTATTACTGCTAATAACTCTATTAATGTAAATCCTTTCTTATTATTCATCTTCATTTTCTAATACCTCCAATACTATTATTATCTTTATTTCATTTTTTATACAAACACTATAAAAAGTCCTGTACTTCTAAACACGACTCTATGAAATATCCTCTACTACATCGTTAATTAAAGCTTCTAAATACCCCCCCCCATTTGCTATTTGCTAACATATCCATTACCTACTTTCTTATCCATTACTAATATACCATTAAATTAACATTTATTCAAGTATATAATGTATTACTTTACACTCACTTAATACTCTTTACAAACTCTTCCATCTTCTTTAAAGCTTCCCCTCTTAAAGGTTTACACTTTTTATAATTATCAATATCCTCTACCATCGCTTCAGCCATACCATGACAACCCCCATAACCACAACCCCCACAGTTATAACCAGGAAGTAACTCTTCATACTTAGAAACATTGTCACTATCACTACTAAGTTTATCCTCAATAAAAACTATCGCAATCCCAAAAACCAAAGCAATTATTGTTACAATCAAAATACCTAACATTTATGACACCCCTTACAATTATGACATCTCTTATTTTTCCTATACAAAACAATATTCAAACCAAAAAGTAAAATCAACAATATATATCCCATCTAACCACCTATATACCTAGAAAACACCAAAGCCATAATTGAAGCAGTTATAAAAGCAATAGGATAACCCCTAAAACTAACTGGAACATTTTTAGTTTGAATATACTCCCTAATCGTACTAAACAAATAAATAACCAAAGTAAAACCAATACTACTTCCAACACTAAAAACCAACATCTCAATAAAACTATAACCATTGTTGATATTAAGTAAAGTTATCCCTAAAACAGCACAATTAGTAGTTATCAAAGGTAAATATATACCTAACTCCTTATATAAAGTCTTACTATACCTTTTAATTATAATCTCCACAATTTGAACCAAAGAAGCTATCGTAAGAATAAACACAATCGTTTTTAAATACCCAGAATCACTAGGAATCAAAATATAATAATTAATCAAATAAGTAATAATACTACTTAAAGTAACCACAAAACTAACAGCTATCCCCATTCCTAAAGCATTCTTTTCCTTACTAGAAGTTCCCATAAAAGGACATATCCCTAAAAACTTCGTAAGAATAATATTTTGAGTTAATATACTAGCTACAAAAAGACTAATTAAATTCATTTTTCTTCCCCCACCTTTCTAGATTTTAAATAGTTAAACAAAGCTATTAAAAATCCCAACGTTAGAAAAGCACCTGCAGGACTTACAAAAATAGAATTTGGAAACAAACTAGTATTTGGTAAAACCCTCAAAACAAGTTTAAACCCAACTATACCACTAATACTATCTATCAAACTAATCATTCCTGTTCCTAAAACTTCCCTAATAAAAGATATAAGCATTAAAGCTAAACTAAACCCTAAACCAATCCCTATACCATCTAAAAAACTATTCTTAACACTTTCTTTACTAGCTACAGAAAGTGCCCTACCTAAAACAATACAATTAACGACAATTAATGGTAAATAAATCCCAAGGGCACTATAAAGTTTAGGAACATATCTTTCCAAAAGAATCTCAATTACAGTTACTAAACTACCAATTATCAAAATATAAGTAGGTATTCTTACTGTATCACTAACTAAATTTTTAATAATAGATATTATTAAATTTGACAAAGTAACTATAACAAGAACACATATACCCATCATATAAGCTGTTTCAAATTTTGTCGTAACAGCTAAAGCAGGACACAATCCAAGTAATAACACAAAAGTTGGATTTTCTTTAATAATACCATTTAATATCCTTTTCATATAAACTCCTTTCATCCCATAACTTTAACTAAATATATAATCGTTGTACAAACTAAAGCTGTAATAGTTAAAACTAAAACACTTTTTACTTTCTTATTCATTATTATCACCCTTATAATCATTCCATGTATTGATAACCATTTTCTTTAAAGCAGTTGAACTAACAGTAGCTCCAGATACTGTATCAATATTAGCTACATCATCACTACTAACTAACTTATTAATGTAATCAGCATCAACTATCTTTTGGAAAAAACTTTCATTTTGATTAACAATTAAAATTTCTAAAATTTTTCCATCTTCAAAAGTAATACGAGCTTCAATATTACCCCCATAACCTTTTTCACTTACCATATAAATAGTTTGATTATCATTTTGATCTTTAGAAATTATCTTATAATTAGGATCAACTTCACTAGTTTTTTGATAAGAAAAACCAACACTAATACTTATACTTAAACCAAGTATTAAAATAATACTTAAAGGTAAAATTAACCATTTTTTAGAAAATTTAATTTTAACTCCTATCTTATCAATTATAAACACAAACATATTCATAGTTAAAATACTAGTTAAAACACCTTCTGGATAAACAGTTAAATATCTAAACGTAACTGTTAGAATACCTAACATCAAACCATATATAATTTGTCCTGGTTTTGTTACAGGACTAGTAACAGGATCAGTAGCCATAAAAACAGCTCCAAACATCAATCCTCCACTAAAGATTTGAAACAAAGGATACCATATACCTAGATCATTAATACTACCTATGATAAAAGTCATGATAAAAACAGTCGCAATATAAAAGACTGGTATAACCCACTTAATTGATTTAGTAACAGTTAAAAATATAAAAGCAATTAAACATAGTAAAAAACTAGTTTCACCTACTGCCCCTGGAATTGTACCTATGAAAAAATCAGACAATGAACCATAAGGTTTTACTAACGTATCATAACTTCCAATCCCAGTAACAACATTTGATAAAGGAGTTGACTGAGAAATTGTATCTACTTCATAACTATTTAAATAACCTCCACTATTTGAAATAGTTAAAGAATAAGCTGTAAGAATAAACAAAGCCCCTATCAAAGCTGGATTAAAAATATTATTACCAAACCCACCAAAAATAAGTTTACCTACTAAACTAGCTATAATACCACCTAAAATTAAAATTTCTAAAGGTGTATTAATAGGTAAAACTAAAGCTAAAAATAAACCTGGAAAAATAGCATAGTTTTTTAAAGCTTTAATCATACTTGTTTTAATATCTTTTTTAAAATAAAATTTATAGTACAAAGATTCTGTTATAAACGTTACAAATGTTGATAATAAAACAAAAATCAAAGGATAAAATAGTCCTAATATATTGGTTTTACCATTTACATAAGGAATAATCCCATTTTTATAAAACGTAAACAAAACAATTGGGACTAAAGATATAAGAAGACATAAACCTACTTTATCAATCGTTTTTTTATCTTTAATAAAAGGTCCTTCTTTTAAATGATACTCTTTCATTTTACTTCCCCTTTCGCTTTAACAACATAGTCTCTTAAATTGATTTTAGCTGGACAAACATAAGAACAAAGACCACATTCAACACACAAATTTGGTTTTAATGTCTTTAATCTTTCTTTGTTTCTTAAATTGTCTTTAATTAAAACTGGAGATAAATTATTAGGACAAACATCACTACATTTACCACACCTAAAACAATTATCACTAATAAATAACTCTTCATCCTTTAAAAACAATAAACAGTTAATATTACTAGTAATAACTAAATTATCATTAACACTTTTACCCATCATAGGTCCACCACACACTAAAACAACATCTTTATTGCGTTTTAATCCCACATTATCAATAATATCTTTAACACTTGTCCCTACTTTAACTAAAATATTTTGAGGTTTTTTAACCATAGGACCTGTTATAGTAACAATTCTTTCCATTAAAGGTTTATGATATTTTAACGCCTCATAAATAGCATAAATAGTACTTATATTGTTTACCACAATATTTTTTTCACTAGGTAAAACATTGTAGCTTTGTTTAGTAATTTCACGAATTAAAAATTTTTCCCAACCCATTGGATAGACATTTCTAGCTTCGTATAGTTTTATTTTAGGATAAGTACCTAAAAACGTATTTATTTTTTCTTTTACTTTACTATTAGTCTTTTTAATAGCAATATAACATTTATCAATTTTGTTAATTTCTAATATTGCATCAATTGCTTCTAATATTTCTTCAATATGATTCATTATAACTGTATAATCAGCTGTAATGTATGGTTCACATTCAATAGCATTAACAACCAACATATTAATTTTATCTGCTTCATATTTAATATAAGTAGGAAAATCAGCTCCTCCCATTCCTCTTATATTCATAAGTCTTAATAATTCTGTAAATTCCTCTTTGGTATATTCGTTTAATTTGTAAGTGTTATCTTCTTCATATTTTTCTTTAAAATCATTTTCTATTTTTAAACATTTTACTTCCCTATTATTGTATAAGGTTTTTACTTCTGTATCTACAACAAACCCACTTACACTAGAATAAATAGGTATATATTTTTCTTTTTTGGTTTTCGCAATCATCATACCTTTATATACATAATTACCTTTTTTTACTAAAACAGTAACATCTAATTCATCTCTTACAATAAGTGGTATATACACATATTTAGGATTTAAAAACTTTGAAAAACTTTTAGACATATTTTTGTAACCTGGTATTTTTTTACCTTTCATCTTTACCACTCCTTTATACTATTATATCTAATTTAGACTTAAAAAAAAAGATAAATTTATTAACTTATCGATAAACTATAGATTTCTAGATTTTAAAAATTAAAAAAAATGGTATATTTATATAACCACTTTTTATAACATTTAACTTTTTAATACTTCCATTGCCTTACGCATTTCAAGATCATATTTAACCATTTCAATTCCACCAAATAGTTTTAAAAATTCATCTTTATCCATTTGGTATTTCAAAGCTAAATCACTAGCTTCTTTTGAAGCTTCTTCATCTGTTACTTCAATTTTTTCTTCTTTAATTATTTCTTCTAACATCAAACGATAAGTTATTCTTTTTAAAGCTTCATCTTTCATTTGACTTTTTAAAGTTTCTTCATCACTATTTGTGAATTGATAAAATTGTTCTAAAGTTAAACCTTGCATTTTTAAATTGTCTTCATATTGATGAATCATATGATGAACTTCTTCATCAACCATTACATCTGGAATATCAACAGTAACGTTTTCAGAAGCTTTTTCTAGTAACTTATCAATGTATTCATTTTCAACATGCATATCTTTATGAGCTAAGATATTTTCTTTTACTTGTTTTTCTAAACTTTCTTTATCATTGATACCTTCCATACCTAAATCTTCAAAGAAATCTTTATCAAGTTCTGGTATTTTTACTTGTTTAATATCGTTTAATTTAACTTTAAAAACAACATCTTTACCCTTTAAATCTTCACTATGATAATCAGTTGGGAAAGTAAGATCGATATTTCTTTCTTCACCCTTATTCATTCCAATTAGTTTATCTTCAAAACCTGGAATAAAAGTATTAGATCCAATAGTTAAAGAATAGTTTGTAGCTTTCCCACCTTCAAAAGCAACACCATCTTTAAATCCTTCAAAATCAATAATAGCTACATCGCCTTTTTCAAGACTACCTTCTTTATTTACATTTTCTGCATAACGATTACGCATTTCTAAAATAGCATTATCAATTTCTTCTTTTGTAACTTTAACTTCTTCTTTTTTAACACCTAAATTTTTATATTTACCTAATTTAACTTCAGGTCTTAAAGTTAAAATAAATTCAAATTCAACTCCATTTTCATCTAAAGACTTTAAATTAAGTTCTGGTTGAGCAACTATTTTTAAATCACTATTTTCTTTTATAACTTTATGATAAGCATCATCAATAACCATATCAGCAGCATCCATAAATAAACTTTCTTTACCATACTTTTTTAAAAAAACATCTTTTGGTGCTTTTCCTGGTCTAAATCCTGGAATTTTAGCTTTTTTATTTGCTTTTTCAAATGATTTATCTAAAGCTTCTTGCCATTTATCCCCATCAATTTTAACCACAATATTTTTTGTATTTGCCATAAATACCTCCTTCAACTCCTATTAGTATATAATATTTTTGTAATATTTACAAGTAAAAAGTAAACAAAATTTGTTTACTTAAGCAATTCCAACAATCTCAACATCATACTTACCATTAGGGCTATCAACAGTAACAACATCTCCTACTTTATAACCCATAATAGCCTTAGCGATTGGTGATTCATTAGATATTTTATTTTCAAAAGGATCAACTTCTTTACTACCAACGATAGTATAGACATCTGTATCATTTTCACCAATATATTTAACTGTAACACGATTACCTATTCCAACTTTATCAGTTTGAATTTTATCTATAATAATCGCTTTATTAATCATTGTCTCTAATTCAGAAATTTTACTTTCAACTAAAGCTTGTTCTGTCCTAGCTGCATCATACTCTGCATTTTCAGATAAATCTCCTTGACTACGAGCATCTTTTAAGGCATTAATAACTTCAGGTCTTTTTTCAAGTTTTAAATATTCCAACTCTTTTTTGATGTCTTCTAGACCTTCTTTAGTTAAATATATCTCATTTGACATTCTTCTTCACCTCTAATTCCATAACTATTAACTACAAAATAATACTATATATTTTTGAATTTGTCAATATTTTATATAGTTTTTTTAATACGCATTAAGCTAAATGGGGTAACTTTAAAATCAGTTTTTAACTTAACTACTTGTTTTGGATGATTACAAACTTCAATTAAATTACCATCTAAATCGTATATTTCGTTTATTTTAAAACTAATTACCTCCATTTTAGGATTAAATATTTCTACTACATCACCTTTTTTAAAGTAGTTTCTCTGTTCTAAAGTAATCAATTTTTTATCACTATCATAATCAGTAACAATCCCTAAAAAATCTTGATTTGATATTTCAATACGATTATTATAGTAACCACCTTTCATATTACCATCAAAAAACTGAACCACACTATCCCTATTAGCACAATTACTTAATACTCTTTCTAACTCTTTATTATATTCATAATTTTCTTTATCGTTACAATATGAATCTATTACTTTTCGATA